>JAOZJV010000054.1 GCA_029935695.1 Candidatus Krumholzibacteriia bacterium
GTCGGCCAGTTCCACGTAGTTGTCCTGGTCGCGGGTCAGCACCACGTTCAGATCACTTTCCCGGCGCAGATATCGCTGCAATTCCTTGGCTACACCAAGGTTAACGTTCTTTTCCAGAATTCCCCGGCCACTGACCGCTCCGGCATCGTGGCCACCATGCCCCGGGTCAATCACCACGGTGCGCACCCGGATGGTATTGGTCATATCCACCAGGCCCTGATCAATGTTCACATTGGCGTGTCCGTGGGGCACGGGCGTGGGCAGAGCTGAGACCTGCTGCTCTTCCAGCACCAGCACAATTTCTGTCCCACCAGCGGCAGTGTAGGTGCGGAACTGGCCCACCAGATCATCCACCTTCACCTGGACCATGGCATGGTCGCTGTACTGCCGGCTGCGCGCGCTGCGCACCAGGCCGCGGCTGCTTTGCCGGACCACCCGGGAGGTGTTCACTTCACCACCGTAAATTTTGATTTCAATGACACCGGTTTGCGGACTGCTGGCCCGATAACCCAGAGGCGAACTGCACTGAATGTGCACCGCGGTGCTGCGCCCCAGACGTTCAACCGTCAGGCCGGTGACATTGTATTCGGCACTGCCCAGTTCAAGTCTGCGCGCGTCGGGATCCCAGCTGACTTTTTCCTGAATTTGGGGACCAATAATTGAAGTGATCAACGTCATCGGCAACCACAAGTCGCCGCCGTGATCCAGCACCGCCACCGGCAGCAGGGCGTCGCCTTCACCGGTGATCACCAGACGGCTGTTGCCCGTCATGATAAAATCTTTCGCACCGATTTTGATGGTCAACCGGCGCAGGCTGCCATCCCAGAACCGGCCGGCCTTCAGGGCAGTGGCCACCGCAGCCGAAGGCAAATACATTTCCTGGCTGCCCACCAGCAGGCGGCGGCCTTCTATCTGCCGGGTTTCGCCCGTGGCCTGATGGCGCACCGACAGCGGAAGGTCCACCGCGCTTTCATCCACTCGCAGGAAAGCAAGGGGATCAAGATATGGATCACCTTCCACCGACTGGGGTGCAGCATCCTGCCCCAACACGGCAGCGGCTGAGGTCAACAAGACGACCCCTGTCAGCAATAATTTCATTTTGGATTTTGCAGACATCCCTGTGCTCATCCCATCATTTATTCACGGCGGCCAAGTTCCTTGGCCATGCGACGGTCCATATCTTTCTTGGCCTTGGAATCACGTTTGTCATGGATTTTTTTACCCTTGCCAAGACCGATCTCTATTTTAACCAATCCCTTTTTGAAATAGATCTTCAAGGGAATCAGAGTCAGTCCCATCACTTCCAGCTTGGGACGCAACTTCCGCAGCTCCCGTTTGCTCAGCAGCATTTTGCGGGGGCGAAACGGTTCGTGGTTTTCCCGGTTGCCCATTTCGTAGGGCCCGATGTGCATTTTCTGGAGCCAGGCTTCGCCCTTGCGAATCTCTCCATAAGAATCGCCCAGGCTGACCTTGCCGTGACGCAGAGCCTTCACTTCGGTGCCCAGCAACACAAGGCCGGCCTCCCATGTGTCGAGAATTTCGTACTCGTGCCAGGCCTTGCGGTTCTTGGCGATGATTTTGATCCCGGCGGGATCGTCCTTGCGTGCCATCTCTATATCTCCGATTGCGTGTTGACTATAATTCAGGTGTCAGAATATACCTCTCCAGGCCGTTCCTGCAAATGACGCATTTCCCTGAAAAAATGTGGACCACGGGTTGACACCACCAATTCCAAGCACTAGATTGACCGCCCATCACCGGAATCGCCATTCCGTGATGACTGTTAGAGATTAGGTGCCCAGGTGGCGGAATTGGTAGACGCGCTACGTTCAGGTCGTAGTGAGGGTAACCTCGTGGGAGTTCGAGTCTCCCTCTGGGTACCATACAATCTCTAGATTCTTCAGAAATACAATAATGACCATCTCGGTCTCAGGAACTTAAGGTTTCTAAGGTTGGAGGTGGTTTTTTTGTGTCTTCATCCCAACGGCACAGAAAGTGCAAATCTCTTCTCGAATAACAATGTTTCGGCCCTTCAGTTCCCGGTTCAAATGCCGAAAACAGGGTTGAATACAAGTTTTGCACGATTTTTCAAGTTCTGTGCGCCAAAATTGGGAAGCGGAGGCCTTCATGCGTTGGATCGATATCATCCTGCCTGAGACAGAAACCAACCAGGAATTTGACACCTTAATGGCCGAAGCCGTGTATCTGACCAGCGATTTGCTGGAGATGCAAAATAAGCATGGGTTGGACAGCCCCAAAATCATCGACCAGATGGCAGAAGTAGGCCGCAGACTCTTTAAAGCCATCTGCAGTCATGATGAAAAAGCCTTCACCCCTGGCGAAAACACCGATATCACCCAAACACCGCAAATTGGTGTGCCCGAACACGACGAGCTGCTGGGATTCCACATCGTCACCGACGGCCAATGGGCGGACATGCCCTGGACCTGGCTGCACAATGGCCTCGAATTTGTCATGGAAAAACATCCCGTTTGCACCGCCACGGCCACTTCAAAGCTGCCCGAGACCGCCGCTCAGCGCCCCTGGATGTCCCGCTGGGTGCGCGCCGACTTCCTGGTGGACGACGCCGGGGACAGCGATTTGTACAACACCCTTGACCAGCTGCGGCCCCAAAATCTGGCCCAGCCTGAAATTCTTTTTGTGCCCGGACACACCGACGAACAAATCCGCCGGCTCATTCAGCGTGAGGCCGAAGCCATCGAGGGCGCTCTGGGTCGCAGCCAACTGGGCCAGAACCTGGCCAACCTGGATCTGCCCAAAAAATCCATCACTCCCTCCCAGCTGAAAGCCCAAAGCATCAACTACCAGGCCATCCACTTTGCCGGCCCCACCAGCCAACCAGCTGCTGCCGCGGACACCGAAGGACAGTTCTGGATGAACCGCCTCATCGATGAAGTGAACGCCCCGGAAGATATGGAACTGGAAGAAGCCATGGGAGTGGAAGCGGAAGTGATCGGCATCGACCCCATCACCTCGCTGCTGGATTCCGTCAGTGAAAAATACGACCGCGAAGGCTTGAGTGAGAACCGTGTGGGCAGCAGCGGCATTGCCAGAATGGGCGGAGAATCCATCGCGCCCACTGATACAAATTCCCCCAAGGCAGCGCCCCCCTGGCTGCTGGATGATGGCCCCGTAGAGCCCGAAAGCATCGGCGCCACGGGCGGCATGCCTCCTTTGGTTTTTTCCAACAGCTACCGGGCATTGCCCGAGCTGGGCAAACGTTTCACCAGCGCAGGAGCCTCAACCTTCATCGGCCCCATGGTGCCCCTGTTCAGTCGGCCGGCGCGTATTTTCGCGGGCTACCTGTACAGCAATCTGGCCGATGGCTGGTGTTCGGGCGCGGCTGTGTGGAAGGCCTCGCAACATATCGGCCAGGAGCTGGGCAAGGAACATCCCGCCTGGTTGAGCTACGGTGTGCGCGGTTATGGCACCCTGGCTTTGCAGTACCTCTAGACGTTGGACAGGAACAGGCCCGCCATCTGGCGGGCCACCCTCGGCGATCCCACCATCATTTCCGGAGAACTCAATCGGTACGGACGGTCCTGAAAATCAACCGCCGCGCCCCCTGCTTCCTGCACCAGCAACAAACCGGCGGCAATATCCCAGGCATGAATTTCTCCCTTGAAACTGGCCACCAGCAAATCACAGAACCCGGCCGCCACCCAGGCCATCTCCAAAGCCACCGCGCCGCAACGCCGCAAACGCAGGGGCGCGCCGCAAATCTCGTGCAGCAATGCCGGATTTTGCATCACCAGGCCCTTCTTCTTCAGCTGCAAACTCACCACCGCGTCTTTCAAATCCCGTTCAGAACTGACGTGCATGGTCTCGCCATTTAACCGCGCGCCCTGGCCCGCGAGGGCCGTGAACGTATCGCCGGTGGGTGGCTGGTGGATGCAGGCCGCCAGCACCTGATCACCCTGCAACAAGGCCAGACTGATGCAGTAATTGGGCATGCCCAGAGCATAATTCAGGGTGCCGTCAATAGGATCGATCTGCCAAACCCGACTCTCTGCCGGCCTCTCGTTCACCGCGGGCCCGCCAAATTCCTCTCCCACAATCAGGTCCCCGGGAAAGGCCTGGCCAATCCGCTCCCGCAGCAGATTTTCGATTTCCCCATCCGCCTCGGTGACCGCCTCGCTGGCGTATTTGAATGCCAGTTTTCCGGTGCGGCGATGGTGCCGGCGGGCAATTTCAGCCCCTTCTTCACACCACTGCACCATCATCTTTTCCAGGGCAGGTCCACTGCCGGTATTATTCAGCATGATTAGCCTCCCGCCAGCGAATCATCAGAATATCCAGCCCCTGCCGCACATTTTCCACGATGCCATCAATCTCCTGCCTGGTGGCCTCATCCTGATGGATACCCGCCACCGCCACGCACACCCGGCCTGTCAACTTTGACCACTGCCCGGCGCACACCTCCGCCAGAGGCCCCTCCTTGTGAGGTTCCACCACCGACAGTTGCACCTTCCCGGCACCGGCGGTGGCCACGGCCCCCACATGAGCCTCGCCACCAGTGATGCGCAGCACCCAGTCCCCTCCCAGAGGGTCCGCCTGCAGCTGAACCAGGGTTCGACCCTCGCCCACGGAAACACTACCCTGAAACCCGCTGGCAAAGGAATCCCCATCCCTCGGCTGATTCTCAGGAACACGATTTTCACAACTCATGCAACCCTCCGGGTTCTTCAAACGTCTCATCAATACATCTCGAATTTTACCTGATTGCACCGAATATCTACACCATGGTTTGGGTAAAGTGACCGCCAATACAGTTAATAGATGCCCCGTAGCTCTTGGCACAGTATACTTTTTCTAAGGATTACGGGAACTTTTTAGGGGGATGATGAATTTGAAGCTGCATCCCACGACTGAATTACGATCCACCTGGTATGGGTCGATGCCATTGGAGAATCATGCCGTCTGAACGGCTGAACCCCAATCCCCTGTCGGGTGTCCTCCGGCTGCTCTTATCACGCCAATTGCACTTAAGCATTGGTGGTTTTGTCGTTGTGGCCGCTCTCTTCTGTATTTTCGACGCCACCCGCGCCCGCCCCAGCGACGGCACCGTGTGGCTGCTCGGACGCCCAACCCTTGAAGTTCTCGATGTCACACAACGCTCCACCGGCGCGCCCACTCCTTTGCGCACCGGCGATAAAATTGAAGGCATCGCCAACCGTATTGTGGAATCGCCCCAGGCTGCGGCCGCTGTCCTGCGTGAGCAGCAACCCGGCACCACGGTGCCCTACCTGATCAAGCGGGGAAACCAGCATCTGCAACTGAGCGTTCCGTTGACCAGCACCCGGGCCAACCTTCGCGATTATTTTGTCAACCTGGTGCTGGCCATGGTCTACCTCGGCATTGGGTTCTGGGTGTACCTGCGCAGTGGCAACGAACGGCCCGCCGCTCTTTTCTACATGCTCTGCCTGTTCTTCACCCTGTACTTCGTCACGAACCTGAACCAGGTCAGTTATTACCTCGGCGCTATCATCACCCAGAACATCGGAGCCTTCGCGCGGTTCACCCTGCCCGCGGTTTTCCTGCACTTTTTCCTGATTTTCCCATCGCGCAAGGCCATGCTCACGCGCCATCCCTTCCTGACACCCTTGCTGTACGTCATGCCCATGATGTTGTACCTGCGGTTCACTCTGGACCAGTTCGTTGGCGAGCGCGGGGCGCACATTCATCCCACCATCTGGATGATTCTGGGACTATATTATGTATTTGGTCTGGTGGCCCTGCTGCACGGTTATTTCAGTTACCGCGACCCCATGATGCGGCAACGGGTGCGCATCCTGACCTTTGGCACCCTGGCCGCGGTCATCCCCTTTCTGATCTTTAAAATCGGCATGGAAGAGTTGACCTTCCAACCCGCCCTGGCCCGGCTCGGCGTAGTCCCCCTGGCGGCCATCCCCATCTCTTTCGGATACTGCGTGGCCCGCTACAAGGTGCTGCAAATTGATCTGCTGCTGAAGAAGAGCCTTTCGTATGCCATGCTCACGGCCACGGTCTGGATTGGTTATCTGGGTCTTGCCTGGTGGCTGGGCAGCAAGGTTCTGGCCCTCTTCCCCTACGCCAGCCCCCTGGTGGCCGCTGGTGTTTCGTTGGGAGTGGCGGCCGCATTGTGGCCCCTGCGCCGGCGTCTGCAAATGAAACTGGACCATGGTTTCTACCACGCCCGGGATAACATGACGGGCCTCATCGAAGAATTCAGCAAAGACATTCCCCGCATCATCAAACGCGATGAATTGCTGGACCGCATCGGCAACCGCCTTTGCAATGTGCTGCAACTGCCCGGACTGGTGGTATACCTCGCCGGTGATGAAAAAGATTCTTACGACTTCCGTCGTTCCGGCATGGTCACCGGAAGCCAGGACCAGGACCAGCGTCCTCTCGATATCTCCACCCCTTCTGTGGTCAGCAATACCACCATCGGGCCAACCTATCCCGAGCTGCTGAGTTTGCCCTCACTGGGCCCCAGCCTGTCTGAAACCGGAGAACATCTCTTTGTGGATTCCAGAGAAAACCAACCCCTGGACGGACGCCTGGCCATCACCCGGGAACAGGCCGATCTGAAAAACAGGCATCTGGAACAAACCATGTTAACCAACTTCAATCTGCAGATGCTCATTCCCCTGATCACCTCCGAACGGCTTATCGGCCTGATGGCTTTGCCCCCGCGTCCCAGTGGTGAAGAATATCAGGTTCACGAAATTCAGCTGCTGACCATTGTGGCCGGACAAGTGGCCCTTCAGGTGGAAAACACCCGCCTCTACGAAGAAGAAGTGACCAAGCAGAAACTTGAAGAAGAGATGGCCATGGCCCGTAAAATCCAGGCCCGCCTGCTGCCCGAAACCATCCCCGAGTTTGCTGGCATTCAAATCGATGCCATCAACATTTCCAGCAAGCAGGTCTCCGGCGATTATTACGACGTCATCGAGCGCAGTGACGGCAAGCTGGCCCTGATCATCGCCGACGTCAGCGGCAAGGGCATGCCCGCCAGTATTCTGGCCTCCAACCTGCAGGCGGCCCTGCGCGCCCAGTGCGACACCTGCGAATCTCCCGGGCTGGTTCTCGAAAGAGTCAACCGCCAGATCCACGCCAGCACCGACCCGGCCCACTTTGCCACCCTCTTTCTGGCCATCTTTGATCCTGAAGAGTGCACCCTGCTTTGCAGTTCCGGTGGCCACAACCCACCCGTGGTGATGAGGGCCAACGGCGACATCCATCTGCTGGAAGCCGGCGGCCTGCCTCTCGGTGCTTTCGACTTCGGCAATTACAAAGAAGAGCTCATCGACCTGAGCAACGGTGACCTGGTGTTTTTCTACACCGATGGCGTCACCGAAACCAAGGGCCCCGATGGTGATGAAGACTTTGGCGAAGACCGCCTGAACGACATGCTGCGCAGCTCCCGGGAAAAAGATGTGGGCGAACTGTTCGAAGAATTGCGCAGCCAGCTCTTCGATTTCAGCGGCACAGAAGATGCCGATGATGACATCACCATGATCGGCTTGAAAATTGGAGACACCAGCCAGGCAGCCGTGGCCGGAGCTGGTGCACAATAGTTGAAACCTTTTCTGCGGGATCTTCGTAGATTCCCAGGGACCTCTCAATTCGAAAGGATAAACCTCTCGAATTGCTGCATTGTTTTGTCGGAAGGACTTGGCTTTGAAGTGGATGTTCATCGGATTGTTTGTGGCCGCACTGATGGTTGGTGCCGGCTTTCTGCTGACAGACACCGGACCTAACAGCAACCTGTCTTCAAGTGCCGAAGCCATAAGGCTTTCCGAGCTTGGCAGCCAGCAGGTGCAATCCTTCAAATTCACCGAAGGGGCCCAAAATCTGGAAACAGCCCTGGAGCTGGATCCATCCCTGGCCGAAGCTGCCATTTCGCTGGCTACGGCTTACGGTCGGGTGGGCAAAATTGAAGAATACAAAAAAACCCTGGCCCTGGCCGACAGTCTCACTAATCAAATTCAAGATGATAACCGCCGCATGGTGGCTCAAATTCGGCTGGGAACTCGCCATCAGAGGTCCAGTCAGGGATTGATCGACTCTTTGCTGACTCGCCTGGAAAAAGAATTGCCCGATAACATCCATGTGATGCTTGCGAGGATCGGACAACTGGAAAAGGCCGGAAAAGTGGATGAGGTGTACCAGGGCTGGCAGAACATTCTGGTTAAGAATCCCAATTATGCCGAAGCCTACAACATGCTGGGCTATTTTGAGATGAACCGGGGTAATTTCGAACCCGCCATCGAACACATGAAAAAATATGCCTTTCTGGCCCCTGACCTTGCCAACCCCCATGACAGTCTTGGTGAAGTGCTCATGGTCAATGGCCAGTATGAAGAAGCTGCTCTGGAATTCCGGGCTGCCATCGCCCTGCAACCGGATTTTTATTTTTCCTACCTCAACCTCGGTAAAACTCTCCTTTACCAGGGCGAGATCAAATCCGGCATCGAGATCATGACACAAGTTCAGGAGATGGTGGCCGGCACTGATCTGGGCAGGAACATCGATCAGGATCTGGTGTTCACCTGTCTTGAAATGGGCATGGACGAAGAAGTTGCTCAAAGAACTCTCACCTACGTGAATGAATACCCCGACCATGAACTTTCACCCTATTTCCGCAGCATCCGCATGGCACACATGGGCAAGATGTCCGAGAGCCAGGCACTGATGGACTCCACCGTAGCGGCGTGGCGATCCCACGAGATGTACCACGCCAGTACTAAATCCCGCCAGAATGTAGACATGGCAGAAAAGCGATACGAAGCCTACATGGCAGACCTGGCCGATCAACCTTCCACCCGCATCCGCAAATGGAACAGTGTGCTCAATGGCATGGGTGAATTTGTCCCTCTTCAGAACCAGCGCAGCGCCCGTATCAAACTGGCCAATGCTTACATGGACAATGGCGAACCTTTAAAAGCCCAGGAGCAGATTCGTCCCATCCTGGAAGCCAACAACCGCCTGGTGCCAGCCCTTGTTGTTGCCGTCAGATCTGATCTGGCTCTGAAAAAGGCCCAACAGGCCCGGCTGGCTTTGGAGCAGCTCAAGTGGAGTATTCAACAGTCGGATGAAGATTTTTACGCCCGAAAAACGGCCGCTTTGCTGGAAGAACGGGTTATTGATCTGGAGGGTCACCCCTAGAATATTTGGCCGCTGTTAAACTTCCTGGAAGAAGTAAGGACGCAGGCACTGGACAATGCGTTCGTAAGTCTCGGGGTACAGTCCCCAGATCGCCGCCGAAACCGAACTGAGCAAACTGTTGCCATCCTGAGGCGTAAAGCAGAACCCGGTAATCTCCCGTCCATCTTCACTGACATGCATGCTGTCCACGGGAATCACCGACTGGTTTAAAATCCGTCCACAGAATCCATGGTCCCGCCCAAAAGAGAAAATACTGTTGGCCGTATTTTTGTAGGTGATGGCAATGCGATCATCATCCACAAAACGATTGATCAGTTCATCACGGGTGACAGGTTTTTCCACCTTCAGATGGTACTGAATCACGTGCATCAACTGGGTGTTCAACTTCATGGACGAGCTGAAAATATTCAGGTCGTAGCCCAGAGTTTGAAACAGGTGCCAGGCATCGCGGGCGTGGTGCGTGCCGAAGCGTTCATCCTTGTGGATGCCGGTCATGGGGCTGGGCATGAAGCTGTCGTCCTGGCTGATGTCGTTGCAGCGGCGCAGGCACACAAAGCGGCCTTCGCGAACATTTTCGGGGCCTTCATCATGAATACCCAAAGTATTCAGCAGCACCGAGACGTTGTGGGTGTTGCAGCTGACGATCTGCAGATACTTGTCTTCGCCGGGAACCAGCACCTGGTCGTTGATCCCTCTGGCGTATTTCTTTCCAAAGCCGAACTCGCTGCCCTGGGCAATGAACAAATCAGTGCTGTCTTCGAACCGGGTATAGAGTTTTTCCTTCATGGTATTGCCTGAAGGTGTGCAGTCGATGACCACCCGGCAGGCATCCATGGCTTCGTCGGTGGTGTAATCAACACGCAGGCCCATTTGTTCGAACTGGTCCACCCGATCGGTGTCCGTCACCAGGCGGGCGCCACGCTTCAGCAGATTCTGCACCTTGGAACGATCGACCAGCAAGGGTGTGCGTTTATGGAAGAGCACTTCATCAATGCCCAGCTGGGCCCTGAAGTGGCAGAGCAAACCAATGAGGGGTTCCCCGATGGTTCCTGTTCCGATGACGATCACATTCTTGGCGCCGAGCATTTCTATCTCCTTGGGTTCTCATTCAGGGCCCATCGTTCATGGGGCTGCAATTCAAGATGCCTTGCAAAAAACTTATCTGCCGGATAATTCAGGAAGTTACTCACCCGACTGGTATAAATACAAGCAAATTCCATGGTCTGGCGGCCAAACCGGCTGGACGCCCGGCCCTCCCTGAACAAGCTGTCCCAGTAGGGATTATAGGCAGCCTTCAAATTTTTCTGCAAACGGGAACGTTTTCCCAGGGCTTCGCCGATGGCTTCTTTCAGCTCATCCAACTGTTTCCGATCCGGATTTTCGGATGCTTCCATTTGGTCCTGCCTGAGAACCAGGGTGTCCAGCTCATCCTCCAGAAGAGCCACTTCCTGCCACTGATCGCGCAGCGGACGCAGGTTTTCAACTTCCTGCTCCACTTCCGGAACAATCATGGCCGTGCGCCAGCCCACACTCTTTTTACTGCTGAGGATGTCGCCGTAGGTGTGGTCACCGAAGTAGAGAATTTCATCGCCCCCGACACCAAGCATTTTTTCCAGGAAGAAACAATCGCCACCTATGAATGCGCGGCCCTTGTTGTTGGGCAGCAGCGGCAGGGTGCCAGGCTCCACGGCCACACCGGGCTTTCCGGGAAGAAAGAAGCCTGGCTTGCAGGAGAAACAAATCACCAGGTCGAACAGATCTTCCCAGGAGCCTTCCTCACCACCGACCAGGTAGTTCATCACCGCGGCAGTGTAGTCGGCTTCACTGTTGGTCAGTAGGAATAATTTTTTCCCGGCGGCGCTGATTTTTTTCAGGGTGGCCACCAGTTCCGGGTCCGGAATAAAGAACCGAGGCAGGTCGGCAATGATGCGGGCCTTCAAAGTTCCATCGGCGTGCATGGTGTCCACGGTTTTGCGGATCTCATCGTAAATCTGGCCCGGGGATCGATTCAGGGCAGCGGCGCCCGTCTCTTTCAGTTCCATCAGACCCGAAAAAATACAACCTTCGGGCATGTCAAAAAGAGTATCAAAAATGCGGTAGCGGTCTGACCCCAAACGCAAATCGCCCCGGCTGTAGGCTTCGCGAATTTCTTCTTTTTCCAGAAAGCGGAAACCCCGACGGGCCCGGGTCACATGGTTGTAGGCATCCAGCTTCAGCAGGTTGCCGTGGTCCTTGTCCACAATCAGACCACGGATCACCGCGTCCGGATCCCAGCGCACAGTGCGGATCACAGGATCG
>JAOZJV010000055.1:0-3787 GCA_029935695.1 Candidatus Krumholzibacteriia bacterium
ATACAAGTTATTGATGGTCTGAGCCTGCACACCCTGCACCGCATCCACCACCAGCAAAGCCCCTTCGCAGGCAGCCAGACTGCGGCTCACTTCATAATGAAAATCCACGTGGCCCGGAGTATCGATGAGGTTCAGAAACCAGTCTTTACCGGCCGGGTCCTTGTAATCCATACGGATGGGATGGCTCTTGATGGTGATGCCGCGTTCGCGCTCCAGATCCATGCTGTCGAGGACCTGTTCCTGCAATTCCTTGCCCTTGAGGGTGCCTGTGTACTCCAGGAGCCGATCCGCAAGGGTACTCTTGCCGTGATCAATGTGGGCGATGATGCAGAAATTCCGCGTTATTTCCTGACTTGAGGCCATGTTTCCATCCGGGTTTGGGGGTTGGTGAAGAAGTGTGCAAACGGGGACAAAGTAGCCCCAATTGTTGTTTTAGACAAATAATTAGAAGCTGCAGCCCCATTGGAAGACTACCATTGTGGGAGCGGTAGCAGCCCCAGGCATATCCTCCCCCAAGTACCCAAAGTGCCCCTCCCAGTCATTAGGCACCGGAACGGCATTTTCTTCAAATTGAAAAAGATGAGCTCCCACGTAGGCGTCAAGGGCAATAATCAACAGCACTCCACCGGACCACCAGGCAAAATCCCGCACCTGTTCCCAGTTTTCCGTAGCCAGGGTATTGTAGTAGTTACGTTCCTGACTACCCTCTTCAAACCCCTGCCCGAACCCTTTGTAACGGATGGCACGCCGGTCACGCATCAGCATGTTCGACCAGTAGAACATCTCCACACCAAAAGCCAGGGCAGCGCGCCAGCTGTTATCCGAATACAGCTGCCCCCATCCCGGAAAAAGAGGGGTCATGAGCACGGCACCGGTGGCACTGACACCGGTGTCCCAGGTGTCGAGGGGCGCCAGAAGCATGGCAGCCTCGTTGGGAGTGGGAATATCTTCCACCGCTTCACTGCCCTGGGTGCCCATGGTATCGGGCAGGGCTGCTGCAGACTCCTGGGCCGAGGCAAACCCCGGCACCAGCAGTATGATCAGCAAAAGCGGAAAGAGAATTTTCACGTCGTCTCCAGGGTGCTGTCTTTTGTCCACCCGGCGGGCACACGCACCCGGATGGATTGCTTTTCAATTTGCACCACATGGGTGCCGGCAGCCAGAAATCCCGCTTCACCATCACGATGAAAACCTACTGGCTTGTCCACTGTAAACTCCAGGCGCGTGCATGGCGACACCGAAATAGCCGCATGTTGCATTGGCTCGCCCGATTTGGCACGGGGCAAATGACTCATGGCCGTCCAGGGCGCGATGCGTTTGATAAGACAGGCATCCAGCAAACCGTCATCGGGTCGGGCTTCGGGAGTGAAACAGAAGCCGCCACCAGTGAAAGGCGCGTTGCAGATTTCTGCCAGCAGATACCGGCCTTTTTGATCCAAAACCAAATCCTCACCGCAGTGCAGACGCCAGTGAATTTCCTGTCCAAAATAACTGAGCAGGGTGATGGCCGAAGCAGCGGTGTACCGCCAATGCCCCAGCCACCGCCACAGTTGGGCCGAACGAACCGAGATCAGTCCGCTGGCCAGCAAACCCAGGGTGTTGATGAAGAATTCTCCATCCAGGCTGGCGGTGTCGAAAATGCCATCGCGGCCCGTGCACAGAGTATGGACCGCGTCCTCAACAGTGAAACACCCCACCGCCCTTGCAAAATCATTGCCACTGCCGGAAGGCAACACCCCCAGGGGAGTCTCGGTTCCCGCCAATCCTTTGGCCACTTCATGCACGGTGCCGTCGCCGCCCAGGCTGACCACCAGGTCTACGCCCTCAGCGGCGGCCTGGCTTGCCAACTCGGTGGCGTGGCCCGGCTCCTTGGTGGGACGGAATTCTGCCTTAAAACCTGCCTCAGAAAGCAGTTCGCAGGCAGCTGTGCCATCAAGACGGCCTCGCTGTGTGCCCGCAAACGGATTGGCAATGATCACCACATGTTGCATTGGGTCTAATTCTGTCTGAGAAGGGAAAATGGCGGGAATGTGTGGGAATCGAACCCACCTCGGACGGTAAACGCGCCCGACAAAAGGATTTGAAGTCCCCGGCCGTCACCAGACGACACTCATTCCCGCGAGGATTTCATCAACCAGAATAGGCAATCATTTCAATTTCCACCAGCACATCTTTGGGCAGTCGTGAAACCTGCACTACGCTGCGGGCGGGGGGGTTAGAGGCAAAGAAGGTGGAATAGACCTCGTTGATGTTGCCAAATTCGTTCATATCCATGATGAAAATGGTGGCCTTGATGACGTTGTCCAGGGTCATGCCCCCGGCTTCGACCACGGCTTTGGCGTTTTCCAGGGCTTTCTGGGCCTGCTCGGCGGCGGTTTCGCCGACTACTTCCATGGTGGTGGCATCGAGGGGAATTTGTCCGGCGGTGAAAAGGAAACCACCGGCGGCATTGGCCTGGCTGTAGGGGCCGATGGCCGCAGGAGCATTGTCGGTTTGGATAATTTTACGGGTCATGTTGGATCCTCCGGGAACAGTTGCATGCAGTTTCATCATGGGGAATCCTAAGCCAACTGCAGCTAAAGGCCAACCGAAAATCCATTCTTGATACTCATGATTGCTGACCGATAATAATGTTGGCCGAAGAAACTGAAAACAGGGACTGAAAGGGATGATGATGATGATAAAATTATGGTGGGTTGCGACTGTCCTGATTCTGGCAGGAATATTCCCTGCCGGGGTTTCTGCTTCGGAAATCCCCGAGGCTCATGTCCCTCTTTATCCAGGGGCCACGATCCGCTCCAGCAGTTACAGCCTGTACGAGCATTTGGAACTGAAACTCAAACCGCTGCAGGATGGCAAAGGCACACTGAACGTGGCCGGCAACCTCTGGGAAATGTGGATCACATGTCCTGAAGAAAACCAAACCATCAAGACCTATTACATGGATCTGGCCACGGAGCAGGGCGGCATTCTGGCCGACCCCGGTGGTGCTGATCTGCACTTTAGATACGACCACCCCGATGGCCCGGTGTACGTGAGGTTCCACGCCCAGAGTGGAAAGTACTCCCTGAAAATTCTACGGCCGGCGGCCCTGCACAGCCAGGTTGTTTTTGGTGACGAAGAATATGCAGCCCCAATATCCGGTGATCAGGGCGACTCTCCCCAGCCACCGCTGATCAGCGACTACCCCCAGTCCAACTGCTACTCTTTCACTTTCAACGATTTCAACAAACTGAATCTGGAATACAAAAAAGACGGCAAGTCCATCACCAAAAACGCCGAAGGACGCTACTGGCATAAGCGAATTGAAATGAACAACATTCCCGGCAGGCCCACTGCCTGGGTCACCCCCGCGGATATCAACGAAACCATGAGGGCTGCGGTTCTGACTGCTGGTGGAGAAGTTCTTTCCGGTGAAGACCGGGAGTTGGTTTTCCACATTGAGAACGAGAAGTTCGGTGATCTCTGGGCAAAACTCTGGCCCCAGGACGGCCACTACAGTATCCAGATCATCCAGGAAAAAGCCATGGTGCAGGTGCTTGTATTCGATGCCGACACCATGAAGGCCCGCCTCGATGCCCTGGGGGTGCTCACCCTCGACGGAATTTTCTTCGACACCGCCAAGGCTACTCTCAAGCCGGAATCCAACGAAGCCCTCCAGACAGCATTCAAGCTCATGAATGACTATCCGGACCTGGTTTTGGAAGTGGGTGGCCATACGGACAATGTGGGCCAGGCGGCAGACAATGAAAAGCTCTCCCAAGACCGAGCCTCCAGTGTGAGAGAG
>JAOZJV010000055.1:3797-11465 GCA_029935695.1 Candidatus Krumholzibacteriia bacterium
GTTAGTGTGAGCCTCTGGCTTACAGGTGCGGGTGTTGAGCCCACCAGACTGGAAGCCAGGGGATATGGCGAAGGGTGGCCCGTGGCGGACAATGAAACCGAAGCAGGCAGGGCAGACAACCGGCGGGTGGAACTGAAGAAACTTTCGGGCGGTCAGGTGCGTGCTGTCATGTCTCTTATCAAGCCCTATCCAGGCAGTGAAGACATTGGCCACGATGAAAAGAGTGCCCAATACAAAGTGCAGATTTACGAGCGGGATTTAAATGGACGACTCCAGGAACGAACCGTCATCGGCACGGGGTTCCGGCAATACTATCAAGTCCTGGATGAGGCGGGCCAAAAGGACGACAAGCTTTCCGGCATGCAAATCCGCCACAACTACATCCAGGCCGTGGAGGATTTCGGAGGCACCATCCTGGCCGAAGACAGCCATGGTTTGTACTTCCGTCTGGACAACCTTGACGGCAGCAGCACTTACGTTGCCGTTTGGGCGCCGGGATCAAAATATCAGGTCACGGCAGTGACCCCACCCACTCCATAAAAAAAGGGGGCGAATCCGGTTCAGGAATCGCCCCCATTCAACAATCCAGTTTCTATTCCACCGTCACAGCCTTGGCCAGGTTCCGAGGCTGGTCCACATCCTCACCACGGATCACCGCCACGTGGTAGGCAAACAACTGCAGCGGAATCACCGAAAGCAGCGGTGTCCAGATGTTCATGATGGGTGGAATGGTGATCACGTGATCGCTCAATGCGGCAATCTCGGTGTCACCTTCGGTCACGATGCTGATGATCTTGCCATCACGCGCCCGCACTTCCTGCACATTACCCACGATCTTGTCGTAGCTGCCATCTTTGGTTGCAATGACAATAACCGGCATGTCAGGATCGATCAGGGCAATGGGACCGTGCTTCATTTCAGCGGCGGGATAACCCTCGGCGTGGATGTAGCTGATCTCCTTCAACTTCAACGCACCCTCAAGAGCGATGGGGAAGTTCACCCCGCGCCCGAGATACAGGCAGTTGGTGTGATGAGCATAAACTTCGGCAATGCTCTTGATGCGGTCGGACTGGTCGAGAACCGTCTGCACCAGTTCGGGCAACTTCTGCAGCTCTTTGAGCATTTGGGCGCCACGATCAGCGCTCAAAATATTCCGCCGTCCCAGCAGGATGGTGAACAGAGCCAGAATTGTCACCTGGCTGGTGAATGCCTTGGTCGAGGCCACCCCAATTTCGGGGCCGGCGTGAATGTAAATTCCGCATTCACTTTCCCGGGCAATGGTGGAGCCCACCACATTGGTGATGCCCATGATCTTGGCGCCCTTGCGCCGGGCTTCCCGCATGGCCTCCAGGGTGTCGATGGTCTCGCCACTCTGGCTCATCACCAGACACAGGGTGCCGGGATCGATAATCGGCGACCGGTACCGGAACTCGGAGGCGTATTCCACTTCCACCGGAATGTGGGCGTACTCTTCCAGCAGATATTCGCCCACCAGACCAGCGTGCCACGAGGTGCCGCAGGCCAGAATCACGATGCGCCGGATGTTGCGCAATTCCCAGTCAGTCAGATGAATACCACCCAGTTTCACGTCGCCTGAATCAGCCAGAATGCGTCCGCGGAAACTGTCTTTGATGGTTTGGGGTTGCTCGAAGATTTCCTTGAGCATGAAGTGTTCGTAACCACCCTTTTGGATGGCGTCCAGATCCCAGGTGATTTCCTGGATTTCCTTGGTGATCGTTTCGTTGTTCACGTTGAAGGTGTCGACACCTTCGGGGGTCAAGGTGACCATGTCGCCGTCATCCAGATAAATGACCTGACGGGTCTGGGCCATGATGGCCGCCACGTCGCTGGCCAGATAATTGGCGCCATTGCCCACACCAACGACCAGGGGGCTGCCCCGCCGTGCGCCCACAATCAGATCGGGATGATCCTTGTGAGTCACGGCAATACCAAACGCGCCATCCACAAGCTGCAATGCCTGCTGCACAGCCTTGACCAGATCGCCTTTGTAAAGTTCATCAATCAGGTGCACCAGAACTTCACTGTCGGTGTCGGACAGGAAAGTATGCCCCTGTTTTCCCAACTGAACTTTCAAGGCGCTGAAATTTTCGATGATCCCGTTGTGGACCATAGCCACGTCACCGGAAATATGCGGATGGGAATTAATGGAGTTGGGTGGACCATGGGTGGCCCAGCGAGTATGACCGATGCCGCAGGTGCCCACCATATCGTCATCATTCAGCTTGGCTTCCAGATTGCGGATTTTGCCCTTTTCCTTGACCACATGCTGGCCGTCGGGCCGCACGATAGCCAAACCCGCGCTGTCATAACCGCGGTACTCCAGGCGTTTCAATCCCTCTAACAAAACATGGGCCGCGTCGGGGGTCCCCGTTACACCAACTATGCCGCACATATATTTTTCCTCCTGAAAACAGACTGGCGGATAATCTCCTCAATCCGCCAAATAATAAGCTTGTCCCGGCGCAACCGCATCTGAGACTTTTAAGTAGACGATTTAACCTTGTTAATGAGATCGACTGCTGCGGCCTCATCTTGAGCTTCGGCGATGATGCGCACCACCGGCTCGGTGTTTGAAGGCCGCACATGCACCCAGGCGCCATCTCCCACCCATTTAAGGCCATCTCTCGCATCGATATTGCCCGGCCCCAAAGCATTCAGAACGTCTTCGAGGGCCTTGCCGGAAGGCAGATCCTCGGCAGCCACTTTGGTCTTGACCATGAACACCGGAGGCAGGGCCTCCACCATTTCAGCCAGGGTTCCACCGTGTTCGGCCACTGCCTGCAGCACCATGGCGATGCCTACCAGAGCGTCTCGACCCGCATGGATCGTGGGGTAGATGACACCACCATTGCCCTCGCCACCGAGGATGCAGTTCTCGGCGATGATGGCTTCCACCACGTTGGCTTCTCCCACGGGCGTGCGGTGCACTTTGCCCCCGTGTTTGGCTGCGACCACTTCGATCAACCCAGTGGTTGAAAGATTCACCGCCATATCTCCCGGGGTCTTGCCCAGCAGGAAATCAGCCGCTACAGCCAGGGTCATTTCTTCGCTCAGAGCAGTGCCTGCGCCGTCCACCAGGGCCAGCCGATCCACATCAGGGTCTACCGCAAAACCGAGATCGGCCCCCTGGGCCACCACCTCGGCGCACAAATCTTTCAAATGGGCCGGGGTGGGTTCGGGGTCGTGGGGAAACTTGCCGGACATTTCACAGTACAAGGGGGTGCAACGCACTCCCATGGCCTCCAGCAGACGGGGCACGATGCTGCCGCCGGCACCCTCCACCGCGTCGACCACTGCGTGCAGATTCCGGCTGCGGATCTTGTCCACATCCAGCCATTGCACGTCCATGATGGCGTCGAGATGCTGTTCATCGGCGCCCTGCCGCTCCAACACAGCTCCCAGTTTGTCATAGGTCACATGGCCGCTGCCGTCTTCGTAGCGCTGCCGCACTTCGCGGTTCTGGGCCGCGGTCAGGAACAGGCCATCACCCTGCAAAAACTTCAGGGCGTTCCACTGGGCAGGATTGTGACTGGCAGTGATGATGATGCCACCAACAGCGTTGCTTTCCTGCACCGCCACTTCCACCGTGGGTGTGGTGGCAATGCCGATATCCCAAACCTCGTGACCGGTGGACGCGAGGGCTGAGGCCACCGCATCAAAGACCATGGGACCGCTGATACGGCTGTCTCTGCCCACTACAACGGGACCCTCAGGCAACCAGGCACCGTAGGCGGAAGCCCACCGGGAGACCGTCACCGCATCAAGGCCATCACCAATTATACCACGAATACCGGAAATGCTGACACGCAGGACCAAAAGTTTTCCTCCAGGAAGCGCCGGAACTCGCCGGCAAAATAATTTGAGATCCTCCACATACTACCAAGGGGTTGCTTTAGGAGAAAGCACAAAAAAACCTGCCGTAAGGCAGGCCTCAATCAGTCTGTTTTGTGATACTGGAGCTGGTGTGCGGAGTCGAACCGCAGACCTTCTCATTACGAGTGAGATGCTCTACCAACTGAGCTACACCAGCTCCCGTAAATAATCCGGATTGAAGTCCAGATACAGAAGTGGTGCCTGGGGGCGGAATCGAACCACCGACACCATGATTTTCAATCATGTGCTCTACCAACTGAGCTACCCAGGCACCAAATATTTTCCGGCCATCGACCGGGAGCGAGAATAAAACACAACATAGGGAAAAAAGTCAAGGCGCGGACGTGATTTTTCCGTCCGCGCCTTTGATCGGCAAAGAGATTAATGAGCCTCAACACCAGTCAATTCATGGATCATGCTGATAACTTCATCTAATTCAAAGGGTTTATACATGGTGGCATCGGCCCGGGACCAAGTAGAGATGAACCGCTCCCGCTCACGGGATTCTACTTTCCGAGCGGTCAGCAGCATGATCGGGAAAGTAGCCGCTTCCGGATCATTGTCCATCCATTCTTTCAGCATGCGGCTGACTTCGTATCCGTTGCAGCCGGGCAACATCACATCCAGGATCATAAAGTCCGGAGGAAGGGTTTTGGCCTTTTCCAAACCCTCAAGCCCATCGATGGCCGTGGCAATCTCAAAGCCACGCCGTCCCAGGCTGTATTCCAGGGTTTCCAGGATATCGGGTTCGTCATCCACAACCAGAATTTTAATTTTGCGATCCATCTGCGTTCCTCCGCTGCTCGCCCCGTAGGGATTTGGACTCGTTTCCTTATGCATCGGCAATTCTTTTAACTCATTTAATGCTTTCTGCGATCTAACCCGGTTCCAGCCACCTGGGTAAGATGATGCGCACGGTAGTGCCCCTGCCCTCAACACTCTCCAAAAGGAGATCACCCCCATGGGCTCTGGCCAAACCGCGGGTGATGTGAAGGCCCAACCCGGCACCGGGAACCCGGCACCGTCCTTCATCATGAACCCGTTTGAAGGGTTCAAATGCCTGGGAAAGGGCCTGTTCATCCATGCCCGGTCCATTGTCTCTGACCACGATGGTGAAACTCTCTGGTTCGGGACCGTCCAAAGTCTCAATCTGGACCCATCCCCCCGAAGGAGTGAATTTGATGGCGTTGCCCACCACATTGGCCAGCATCTGCACCACTTTGTCCTGATCCACACTGACGGGCAGCTCGTGAGCTATGTCCTGGGTGCGAAATTCCAGACCGGCGCTGCGGGCGGCCTCTGCATGGAAGTGCAATGTTTCGTTGAGGATAGGAGCCAGGTCGCCTTGCACCAGATTCAGAACCAGGCTGCCGGCCGCCGCCCGGGAAGTATCCAGCAAATCGCCCACCAAACGGTCCAGGCGCTCGATATTACGCATGGTCATGCCCAGGAAATGTTCCTGATCTTCATTCAGGGGACCGGTTTCTCCGGTGCAGACCAAATTGAGGCTGCTCTTCATGGAAGTCAGCGGGGTGCGAAGTTCGTGGTAAAGAGTGCTGACGGTTTCGGCCAGATCCTCACTGCGGCTTTCGGTTGCACCCATGCGGCGCAGGGTCAGAACCCGGTGCCCTTCCACCGATACTTCCGGCCCCACGGTGATTTCCACTTCAGGCCTGCCGTCCACGCTGCCGGCCACCACATCCTGCCACCGGCCATGCACAGCCATGCGCGCCATGGCAGCGGCCAGCCACTGCCGCCAGGCCTGGCTCGCTGGTCCCACTGTTTCTATCAGAAGATTTCTGCAGGCCGTATTGGGGAAGAAGGCATCATCAGCCCCAAGGACCACCAGGGCCGAAGGGGCCGAGAGGAAAAATTTCCGAAAGAGGTCCGGAAAATTTTTCCCGCCCAAATACTCTTCCTGGGTCAGGCCAGAGTCAACTTCTTGTGTTTCAACCAATTGCATTTTACCACCGTCTTCTGGATTGTGAACACGGGGAGAAAACTGCAAACGGTGTGCCAACAAAAAGAAGCCCCGCTTGGGGCTTCTTTAATCATTGAATCCGAGCTTCGGACTGAATTTATAAAATTTCCTTCAAATACTTCCCAGTCAGCGATGCTTTCACTTCCATGACCTTTTCAGGGGTTCCCTGGGCCACCACCTTGCCCCCGTGCCGCCCGCCACCAGGCCCCAGATCAATGACCCAGTCCGCCTGGGCAATAAGATCCAGGTTGTGTTCGATCACCAGCACCGAGTGTTTCCGCTCTACCAGCTCATGCAGCACCTTGACCAGGGCCCGCACATCTTCGGCATGCAAACCGGTGGTGGGTTCGTCCAGCAGGTACAGATTATTTTTGCCCGAAGGCATGGCCAGTTCCCGGGCCACTTTCAGGCGCTGACTTTCCCCGCCACTGAGCGTTGGAGCGGGTTGACCCAGAGTCAAATACCCCAGTCCCACTTTTTTCAATAGCCAGAGGCGCTGGCTGATGGCCGCCACATCTCCAAAGAAGGCCAGGGATTGTTCCACAGTCATATCCAGCACCTGGGCCACATTCAAACCCTTGTAGCGAATTTCCAGAGTGCTGGAATTGAAGCGCATGCCGTGGCAATCTTCACAGGGCACGGTGATGTCGGCCATGAACTGCATTTCCACCCGGTGATAGCCCATGCCCTGGCAGGAAGTGCAGCGCCCACCCGCGGTGTTGAAGCTGAACCTTCCGGTGGCATATCCCCGGGCCAGAGATTCTTTGGTTCCGGCGAAGAGTTCCCTGATGGGACCCAAAATCTGGAGATAAGTGGCCGGATTGGAACGGCTGGTTTTGCCGATGGGGGTTTGGTCCACTTTGATGACCTTATCCACCCCGTGGGCCCCCTGGATGGAGGAGAACGGGAAAGCCCGTCCAGTGCCGCCCACAACCTGGTTGGTCAGGCCATCATAAAGACAACCATTCATCAGGCTGCTTTTCCCTGATCCGGAAACACCGCTCAGGACCACGAACCGCTGCAAAGGAACGCGCACATCCAGCTCACGCAGATTGTGCAGACGGGCACCTTTGACCGTCAGCCACTGGTTGGGTTTTTCCGCCCGGGAAGCGGCGTCACGGTGGGGTACTTCTCCCCGCATGTGAACCGCAGTGACGGTGTCGCCGCCATCAATCAGTTTCTCCAGGGGCCCCTGGTACACGACATGGCCACCATTGCTGCCCGCTCCAGGGCCCAGTTCCACAAAATATTCCGCAGCCTTGAGCACCGCCAGGTCGTGCTCCACAACCACCACCGTATTGCCGCCGGCCACCAGATCGTGCAGGGTGGCAATCAGGCGATCCACATCCCCGGCGTGCAGCCCGCAGGTGGGCTCGTCCAGCACATACAGGGTGTCCACCAGACGGGCCCCCAGGGCGTTGGCCAGGTGAATGCGCTGGGCCTCGCCACCGGAAAGGGTACGGGTCAGGCGGTCCAGGGTCAGATAACCCAATCCCACCCGGTTCAAAAAAGTCAGCCTGTTGACCACATCTTCGCGCACTTCGCCGGCGGCAGCCTTGGCTGTTTCGTTCATGCGGATGCCGGTAACTTTGACCAGGGCCTCCTCAACGGAGATGGATCCGATCTGGCCCAGGTTCATACCCTGCACCTTGACGGCCAGGGCCTCGGAACGCAGACGGCTGCCACTGCAGGCCCGGCACAGGGTGTCGCCCATGAAACGACGGGTGAAAAAGCGATGGTGCCCGCGCTTCATTTCCTTGCGCATGAGCTGCAGGAAAGGGATGACCCCGGCA
>JAOZJV010000056.1 GCA_029935695.1 Candidatus Krumholzibacteriia bacterium
AATCAATCCGTCGCCGTTCAGATCTTCGGGAGGGTCTTCGCCCAAAGCGCCATCGCGGTCTTCGTCAATGGGGGAGTTGTTGAGGCCGCCCCGGTGGCGCACGTCGGCAAAGAAAGCCGCCACCCCATCAGGATTGGCCACCGGCAGAACATACCAGCGCACCGAGCCCATGGCCTGGGGACCATCGGCATAAAGAATATCGCCGATGAGTTTCAAAGCCGCTTCGCTGCCCAGGGGAGACCGGCCGCTCATGTTGCCGATGACCAGCACGGCGGGGCGCTCATGGGATTGCACCGGATGAATGGTCAGCATTTTCAATTCAGCACCCGAGGCGGTTTTCCCGAGACTTTCCAGGCTGGTGCGTTTGGATTTGCTGAAATCCTTGAGGCGCTTGTTGATGTCTTTGGTGGTGTGCCAGGCATCGCCGGTGCCGGCCTGGGAGGCCAGAGGAAGAACCAGGGTTATCAACAAAATCAATAGAACCGGGTATTTCCGGAAAACCATGCGGCACCTCAAAAAGGAAGGGGAAGGCCGAGTCGTGACGATATTGCCGGCAGTATACCGCCAACTCAGCCCTGGGACAAGGCCTTGGGACGACCATCGCGCAAAGCCAGAGCCAGAAAGACCAAACCGGTTGCCACCAGGAACCTTGGGCTGAGCACTTCATCACGGAAAACAATTCCCAACACCGAAGCGACCACAGGCTGCAGAAAGATATACATGGCCACCCGCGTGGCCTGCACCCTTTTTACCGCCCACAGATTCAGGTAATAAGTCACCACCGTGGCGCCAAGAATCACGAACACCATGGCGGCCAGCAGCAGGGGAGTCAGCAGGGAAAAATCCGTGCTGAAAAGATCTTTGCCACCGTAGGTCATCATTCCCAAAGATCCGAAGAAAAAGACAACACCTGTGGCTGCCCAGGGATCGTTGCGCTCCATGATGCGTTTGCTCATCACCACAAAGAAGCCGAAGCTGGCGGCATTGGCCAGAGTCATCAGGTCGCCCGCCATGTATTGGCTGTCCATCTGGAATTGATCGGCCTTCAACAGGATCATCACACCGCTGATGCCGGCCAGAAAGCTGAAGGCCTTCACACCGGACAGTTTTTCCTGCCGTGAAAGGACAGAAAACAAAAGCACGAAGGTGGGGATTTGGCTGCAGAGCAAAGCCGACCGGCTGACAGTGGTTCGCGACAGTCCTTCCAGAAATAAGCCCTGATTCAAAACGATACCAAAGAAGGAGCCAACAGCCAGAAGAACGATGTCCCGGGGGGCAGGCAGTTTGTGCCGTCCGATAACAACAACACCGACAAGCACCAAAAATGCCGAACTGGTGCGCAGGGCGGCCCAGGCTCCGGGGGTCATGAAAGACAGAACATACTTGCTGGCCAGGTAGTTGATCCCAAAGAGAAGCTGAATGGTGATCAGGGCAGCGCGGATGCGTCTCTGGCTGGTTTCTGGGGCCATATTCAAAATATCCTCGAGGAATAAAAACGAAGAGACCGGCTTGGCGTCCGGCCTCTTCAGGGGTTTTAACAAGTCGGGCGCCTACAGCATAACGCCCAGATAGGATTCGGCAATCCTAGAAATCATCCTCATCCAGGGGGATCACCACCTGTTGGGGAATACCAGCTGGCACACGGGCAGGTGCCGGTGCTGGGATGGAGAATGATTCATCTTCAGCAGAATACTTCTGCACCGGAGGAACGACTTCGGAAAAGTCGAAACTCTCGGTTGACTGAACCGGGCTCGAGCCACCGGTGATGATCACTTGCAATTGCGCCACCATGCTGTTCAGGTCGCCGGCCAGCGAGGACATTTCCCGACTGGCGGCGGCCGATTGTTCGGCACTGGCGCTGTTGCTCTGGGTGACATTGTCGATTTGGTTGACCGCGCTGTTGATCTGGGTAATACCCAGTGATTGCTCAGCAGAGGACGAGGTCATCTCGCCAACCAAACCGGCAGCACCTTGAACCCGGGTGCTGATCTGACCCAGGATTTTACTCACTTCGGCAGCCATATTAACACCATGGTCGGCATTGGCCTGGCTTTCATCTATTAAGGCACTTGTGCTCTGGGCCGCTTCAGCGCTGCGCTGGGCCAGGTTGCGAACTTCTTCGGCAACCACGGCAAACCCTTTGCCGGCATCACCGGCGCGGGCTGCTTCCACCGCGGCATTCAGGGCCAGCAAGTTGGTCTGGAACGCAATCTCATCAATGGTTTTGATGATCTTGGACGTTTCATCACTGCTGCCTTTGATCTTTTCAATGGCCTGGGTCATGCGCTCCATGGCTTCCTGACCACTTTCCGCAGCTTCCTGGGCCTTGTTGGTTTCAAGGCTTGCCTGCTGGGCACTTTCGCTGTTCTGCTTGGTTTGAGCAGCCAGTTCTTCCAGGGAAGCGGATGTCTGTTCCAGGGCTGAGGCCTGGTTGGACGTTCCGTCACTGAGGGTTTCACTCGATGAGGAAACCTGGTCCGCTGACTGGGCAACTTTGGCGCTGCTTTGGCTCAATCCGGCCACCACTTTATTAATGGGACCAGTGATGATCCGCGACAACAGCAACCAGGTCAATCCGGCCAGAAGAAGCAGGCCAGCCAGGCTGATGCCACCGGTCCAGTAGGCCATGCTCCAGGCAGCTTTTTCACCAGCCTGATCCGCCTCAGACACCATGGTGTCGATGTTGGTTTTGACCTCGGCATAAGCGTGATTGGCATGGGCGTGGGACAGCCCGACCACCAACGAGCCCACCTCGCTGCCATCGAAGGCAATGGGATGAGTGATGGCTTCGATCCCGTCTTCCTCAGAAGTAAACTCTTCGGTCAGGGCCGCTCCATCGGTTCCATAAAAATTGACGTAAACAAATTCGTCATCCTTCATGGTGATCTCCGCCAAACTGGCCAGAGATTCAAAGTCGTAACCCACAATGTAGGTGGCGCCGATCTCTGCAAGCAAAGCAGCCGTGGCTGTTTCTTTCCCGCGAAGTTGTTCTTCCAGCAGAAGTTTTTCTTCCTCCTGGATGTCCCTCATCCGCTGGACGAAACTATCCGCCTGCTGAGATTGATTGTTTCGGCTATTGACCAGGGAAACAACCCCTGAGCCAGTCTGGATGACCAGGATCGCCAAGGTGATGGCCACCAGAAATTTTGCTGTAACACCCGACTTGCTAAACATAGTCTTCCCCTTGCTACTGGATGACCGCGAAGGCACCGTATTTGATTGTGGTCAGACATTCACGCACAGGAGCGTAATCGGCAGGAGCTTCCCAGCCGACGATTTTTGCCGTGGTGGCAGCTTTGTGAGATTTGTCCAAAGCCAGCAATGCTGCAGCCAGTTTGTCGGCGGTGGCAGCATCGGTGTGACTGCAGGCAGCCATGGGCCACTCGGGGTACAGACGTGTGGAGTGCACGAAGGGGAAGTCATCCTGGGCCTGGTTGATGATGCGGAAGTCGGCCAGGTTGATTTTGCCTTCATCGGCCATGCGTTCCATGGTATCGCTGCGCACGCTGCCCACATCGCAGGCACCGTTCTTAACAGCCAGCACAACGTTGTCGTGCTTGTTGCCGAACATGAATTCGGCGCAATCTTTTTCAGGGTCGATGCCATTGTCAATCAGCAGACGCCAGGCCATCTGGGCTCCACCGAAGGACGATTTTTTCACAACCATGAACTTCTTGCCTTTGATGTCGGCCAGGGATTGAACGGGGCTGTCGGCGCGCACCAGCACCACGCCGCCAAATGTACTGAGGGCGTTGCCCTTGCGGCTGTTGATCAGAGTTGAAACAGCTTTGACATCGTATTTCTTTTCCAGCTCAACATAGAAGGCGCTGTTGGCCAGTACGAAGTCCACTTTGCCACCGGTGACGGCAGGCTCCACGGCTTCAAATTTCAGAGGCACGATGGAAACTTTTTCGCCCATCTGCTCAGTCAGGTATTTGCCCATGGCTCCCCACTTCTGCATGCATTTGGGGGCGCCGCGTTTGGCCAGTACACCAATTTTTACATCGGCAAAAGCACCTTGTGGAATCATCATGGCCACCAAGGCCACGAAAAGCAGTGTGATCGTAAATTTTTTCATTGCCCGTTCTCCTTTTTAACACCCGAACTTTAAAACCTGTTTCCGGGAAAAGGACATACCCCACCCCGACTGTGGTATTTTTCGAACGGAAGGGGAGAAATCTTTAGGGAAAACTCCCTATCAGGTTGTTGAAAAGCGGGATTCCGTTGCAATGCCAGCGTGTACGTACTATGATCTCAACAAGTTCAAGCATTTTCCTCACAGGAGAAAATATTTTGTTTCGATCAATTTTTTGCATGTTGTCCATGGTTGCATTGCTGGCCGGAGCCGGTTCTGCCGAAGCTGAAGATAAACCCGGCAGCCAGGTGGTGGTCGAAGCTGGTTTAGTTATTCCCTATGGTCAGCTGGGTGCCGATTTTGAAAAAACCCGATTGGGCCTGGGGGCATCCCAGGGTCTGGAAATAGGGTTCAGCTACCGGATTTTTCTCTCTGAAACCGTGTCCATCGCTCCTACTTTTCTCTTTCTGGACTATGGCAATTACAATGGTTTTGATGAAGAGATTGAAGACTTCCGGGTCCAGTCTTCTTCATATCGTTATTGCGCCGAGCTGATGGTCAAAATGCCGGGCT
The DNA here is from genome assembly GCA_029935695.1 of Candidatus Krumholzibacteriia bacterium. Taxonomy (GTDB): domain Bacteria; phylum Krumholzibacteriota; class Krumholzibacteriia; order LZORAL124-64-63; family LZORAL124-64-63; genus LZORAL124-64-63. Next base: position 4,649 of record JAOZJV010000056.1, read on the forward strand.
CCGATAAAACACCCCGACCCTTTCTGGCGGTGGGAGCCGGCCTGTACCGCAACCGCGTCACAGGTTTTTATCAGGACAATACCAAGGCCATGGATCAGTCAGTCAACACCATGGGGTATTCCCTGCGCGCCGGCCTGCAAATTATCGGCCTGGAGTTCAGCGTGGTGTATAACATCAACCGGTTCAACACCTGGCAGTTCTACCAGTCCGATTATCGGGAGCGTTACAATTGGGACAACCTGGGCATCAGAGCCGGATGGCTGATTCCCTTTGGGGATTGATGAAGATTCAAGACACCAGAAATTCAAAACCGCCGGCTGCATCAGTGTGCAACCGGCGGTTTTTTTTTGAGTCTCGCCCCCAGGAGAGATTTAGAAGATGATCGGTTTACCCGGTTGACCGGGAGCCCCCACATCCGGAGTATAGGCATCGCTGGGAAGGGAATAACCCCCCTGACGTGCTTCAGCATCCACACCTGCCACGCGAATCCGGTGGGCATCGCCCACAGTGGCCGTCAGGGTGAAAGTATTGCTGGTGGAAGTGGCAATCTGGGCCCAGTCTCCACCGTTGACCGAATGCTGGATCACATAATGAACCACCGGCGAACCCGTGGTCGGCGCGGTCCAGGTGTAGTCGACGGGCAGTTCGGTTTGGGCCAGGGCGGCACCCTGCATCAGCAGCAGAGCCATGGCTCCGAGGATAATCAGGAAGGTGTTTGTTCTTTTCATGAGGCTCTCTCTTTTTAGCGAAATCTCAAGGGGGTTGCGCGGGTATCTTTCCTGATTTGGGAGTTGCAAGGCAGATGCCATACCGGCCCCGTGCGGTCGGTGCTGGATAAAGATCAAGGGAGAGTGGATATTAGGGTATATGCAGTATTTTTCCTGTGTCAATAAGTCCCCGGAAACAAAGGTCGATTTGCCTGTATTCTGCACCAAAAAGGCTGCTTTGTTGCATTTTGCAAGTCCCTGAAACTCATTGAAATTGATAACCGAAACCGGCTAAGTCCCTTGAAAGAAACGATTAAGAACAACAGGAAACCACTCTACCCTGCAAGCATTGCCTGGTTGGGTTTAGCTGTTCTCTACCTCGGACTTATGTCCATGGGGGCCATGTTTCATCTGGTGCCACCCATCCTTTCCAGGGTGATCGCGGATCTGGGATTGAGCCATGTGCAGGGTGGCCTGCTGATGGCCCTGTTCGCCCTGCCCGGAATTATTCTCTCTTTGACCAGCGGATGGCTGGTGGATCGTTTTGGCGCCCGGATTGTGGGATCTCTGGGCATTCTGCTCATGGGATCGGCCACCATGGCCATGTCCCGGGGCGATGGCTATGCCATGATTCTTGTGGCTCGTCTTTTCACCGGTGTGGGTGCGGTGGTCGGTGTGGTGGCCATGCAGCGCATGGTCACGCGTTTGTTTCAGGGGCGTCCATTGGGATTGCCCACAGGGATCAGCGGCAGCGCGGTGCCGTTGGGCATCATTGTCATTTACAATGCCGCGGGCCCCTTGGCCGATGGCCTGGGGTGGCGCGCTGTGCCGTTGCGGGCAGGCCTGGTGTGTGTTGCTGTGTCGGTCGTTTTCTTTTTAGCCGGTCGGCTTCTTTTCAATCGGCCCACTGTTGACCAGGCCGCCCGGTCGGTGAAGGATGACGGCAAAAGTCCTGATGGTTTGCGGGTGATCTGGATCGCCGGTCTGATCTGGTTTTTCATCAACGGCGCCATGACTGCCTTTCTGACTTTTGCTCCCGATCATTATCTCCAGCAGGGATTTGGTTCCCAGGAAAGAGGCCTGTTCACCAGCATTCCCATGTGGTGTTCCGCTTTTCTGGGCCCGGTCATCGGCTTTCTTGCCGATCGCTTTGGTGGCAAGCCCGTATTCATTGCCTGCGGCATGGGTTTGCTGACCCTGAGCCTGACGTTGATGGCACTCAACGGCGCTACACCATTGGTGCTGGGTTTGGGACTGGGGGCAGCCATGGCCCTGGTGGTCACGCCGCTGCTCAGTTTGCCGGGAGAATTGCTTCCCCCTTCCCACCATGGCCGCGGATTTGGTATACTTAGCACCTGCGCCAACACCGGCATTTTTCTGGTTCCAATTTTGGCCGGCCTGGTGCGGGACCACGTTGACGGATACTTCTGGCCTTTCGCCATGATGGCGTCTCTCGGGTTAGCTGGGGTTCTGGTGAGCGGAGTTCTGAATCGGCAAAAAAAGATGATGGAGATATTGGAAAATCGATGAAACCAATCCAGTGGAAATTATTCCTGATGACCGTGATGACTCTTCTGATGCTGACCGGATGCGGCAGCCAGGACCGCTATGAGGTGATGCCGCCCCACGTTAATTTCATCATCGAAGATCAAAACTGGGGCACGGCCACCGCTGTGCCTACAGTGCACAACAGTTTTAATCCATCCCCGGCCGCGGTGGTCGACGGCCGGTTTTATTTCGGGTCAAGAGGTGGCATGGTGTATGCCGTGACTCCCACCGGATACGAAACGCTTCCCCGTCCCAATAATTTGTACGTGCGGGATTTGCTGAAAGGCCCCGACGAACTGCTGTGGATGACCGATAACAACGGGCGCATTCTCTATTACCAGGAAGGTCAATGGGAGCTGGATGTTGATCTGGATCTGGATTGGGATTCCGGCACCCGCTTGCTGCTGGATAACCAGGGCCGCCTTCTGCTCATGGGTGACCATGAAGATGATTTCCACAAAGGCAATACCCGCGGTCTGTGGCGCCGGGATGACGCTGGCCAGTGGACCAAGCAGGACATACCGGGAGATCCGGACATCATGCATGGTTGGTGTGAATACGGGCAGTCTCCTGTTTTTCTGACAAGTCACCTGGAACTGATCACGGAAGATGGCGACCGCTGGCAGATTTCAGATCCGGTGTGGGACGATTTTGACGGAGAACAAATTAAGCTACAAATCAGCGAAGACGGCCGCATGGTCATCCTTAATACTGAATACCGTGATTTTCTGCTCAACGAAGGCGATGGCTGGCAATTCATAGATTCCGACTACTATATGCGGCATTTGTTCTGGTTCGGCACCGAACTGTACGGCGTGGCGAAATACTCAGATGAATTGATGCACTGGGATGGCGAAGACTGGATCTCTATAAGCGAAACCATTGATTCATCAGGTTCGGGTATTGTCTGGTCTCGCCCCCATGGTTCCGAAAGAATCCTCTATTTTCACAGTGGTGGTTCCATGGTCTTTGATGGCTTGGAGCTGAGACCCAACACCCAGCTGCTGGGCTATCCCCATGCCGTGGTCCGGTATGGCGGCATGGATCATTTGTACATGACCTATGGGGCCCACCTTGTTGGCACCGATGGTGTTTGGCAGGTGGCTGGTTGGCCAGATGGTGCCGATGATCGCAGCTCCATCGCCAAGAGAATGGTGGTCGATGACCGGGACATGCTGGTCTTTTTCCTGTCCAGCGAAATCGCTACCTGGGACGGCAATGAGTATCACCGCCTGCCGACAGACCAATCCCTTTCGCGGATTTATCTGCAGGATGACGGCAAGGTGGTTGTGCTTTCCATGGATCGGGTGGGAGTGTGGTCCCAGGGAGAGCTGCGCTGGATGGGATATCTGGAAGATTACGCTTACGATGCCATCGGCGCCAAATGGAATTCCAATGAAAAAATCCAGGTCCTGTTTCGCGATCATCTGCGGATGGTTGAACCGGAAAGCAGCACCATCACCCTCGCTTTTCAGGGCTGGACGCCCCGAGTGAGCGCTTCGGGACCAGGATCCAGCCTGGCCTGTGCCGGCATCGAACGAATGGTGGTCATCGAAGATGGCGATGTGCTGGATCTCACTCCCAACTGGGGCTCAGTCCAGGGAGAGGAGGCCCGCATCTCCGCCATGATTGCCGATGGACTCGGCGGTTGGATTGTCTACGATTATGATCGGTCTTCCCTGCTGAGATTCGACGGCGAGAGCTGGTACGATATGGGCGTGAATTTCTGGAACACCATTTATGACGGCGGAACTCTCACCAGCAACGGCGACGGCACTTTTATTCTCCAGGATTACGGGTATGTCTTTCTGATTGAACCGGGGGCGGGAATATGAAATTAACCCTCCGGCTCTTTCTGTTCCTTGTTCTGGCCGGCCTGCTGGGTTGCAGCGAAGGGGAAGTGATCCCCCTGGTGCCCCCCGGTTTCGTTTGTGAACGGCCTCTGGATAATGGTTGGCGCAACCTGACAAATATTTGTGAATTCCGCGACCCGGCCGACGCGGTGTGGCCCGAGGGCGAAATGCCGGTGGTCATAGGTGATGACGGTCTCATCCTCCAGTGCAGCTCTGGTGCCCAATGGTCCGTGGTGGATCTTTCCATCAGGGCCGACCTGGCAGCTTTGGCAGTCAATTCCGATGGCGATCTGATGGTGGCCGGCCAATACGGCGCCCTGGCTTTCCGAAAAAACGGGCAGTGGCAGGCAATGGAATCCCTGATTGAAACAGACTGGCGGGATGTCCGCTCCCAGGACCGCCGGATGTGGCTGGCCGGCAGCGGCGGCGCCCTTGCCTCGTGCAGGCCGGGCAACCCTTTGGAGATGGTCTCTGTTCCCGATGACGCCGATTTGTATGCTGTTTGTGCTTTCCAGGATTCGGTTTTCACCGGCGGGGACGATGGTCTGTTTCAGGTGCTGGCCAACAACCAGTGGGAAGACAATTCCTGGCCTGAACTGGGCACAAGGGATGTGCGATCCATTGTCCGCCTGGATGATGGCCGGCTGGCAGTATGGGCCGGTGGACTTTGGATTCGCGAGCTGGATGGTTGGGTTCGGCACCACCAGTACGGATATACACTCAACAGCCATCTGAAAGTGCGCGGTAGTTTTTTGTGGGTGGTGTCCGGATACCACAGCACTGTCCGTCTGGACCTCTCAACCGACCCCTGGGAGGAAGTGGATTATAATAGCCCCGGCAATACAATCTGTTTTGCTCCCGGACCCGAAAGCAGGGTTTTGGCAGTGAGCGACGAAGGCGAGTTGATCTGGTTTGAGGGGGATGCTGATGACAGCATCATCAGGCAAATTGATCCGGCCGGATACCTGGACACGGATCATTTTTTCTCCCTGGACGACGGCATGATTGTTTTTGCAGTGGACAAAGGTCTTTTCAAAATTACCACTGCGGGTATTGAGCAAGTCCAATCTCTCAACCCCGAAGTAGAGGCCCGTTTGTATGAATCAACATTGATTGACGGCGCATCGCTTGACGATTTTTACACCACCTGGGACATGAACCTGCAGCACATCGTAGGTGGAGAGGTTGTCTTGGAAACGGATATTCCCGACCAATACGGCTATCCGGGCCAATTACTGGTGATTCCAGGTAATAAGCTGTGTGTGACCCTGGGAACCACGGTGCTGCTTTGGAACGGAAGCGACTGGGAAGTCTTGTCCGAGGGCAGGTACAGCCGGGTTTTTCTGACTCAGCATCAAAGCCTGGTGGTCACTCATTGGGATGATGCTATTTATTATTCCGCAGACGGTCCCGTGACCATCAATCTGAACATGCGAGCAGAGCTTGCCTGGGAAACAGAGCCTGGTGTGCTGGGGTTTATGAGTGATGATTTCGCCTACGCCCAGTGGGAGGCAGGCGCCGAAAGTGATGGACTCATCTACCTGGACCCGCTTCCCGGCTGCACCCGGGTGTATATGGAGGCCATCAACGAGACCACTCATGGTGTTCTGGTGGCCACAGGCAATCACTCGCTTGTAATAAAATTCCCGGAAAACCCCTACCGAAACGATTGGGAACTTGTGGCCGGGCCCAGTATGCACGAGATTTCAGACTTACAGGTGTTGGAGGACGGCAGTCTGGTGGCCATCGGCGATTATGGTCATTACATCATGATTTATTCGTCCTCCCTGAATTAACCCTTGTCATCCCGAGGAGATGAGATGAACCAGGAAGTACTGGCCCTGTGGCCCGAGCTCGAGTGGATCGAAAATGAGCAACTGCGCGAGGCAACAGCCAAGACCTGGGAGTTTGCCCTGGAGCGCAGCCCCTTGACGGTTGATGACCTCAATACCATTCCATTTACCCTGCTGGTACCAGATCTGAAGGTCAGCTTCATGGCCCACAAGCGCTGCGTGGTGCATGTGGCCCGGGACTGTGGCAACCAGATGAACAAGTTCTTCACCACCGATCTGCCCGTGGATATGGATGTCTGTATCGCCGGTGCCATCCTGGCCGATGTGGGTAAATTGCTGGAGTACGACATCGTGGACGGCAAAAGCTGCAAGAGCGAAATGGGCAAATATGTGCGCCATCCCTTCAGTGGTGTGGGTCTGGCCATGGAGGCCGGAGTGCCGGCCAGTGTGTGCCACATTATCTCCGCCCACGCGGGGGAAGGCGACATGGTCAAACGCACCACCGAAGCCTACATCGTGCACCATGCAGATTTCATGACCTTCCTGCCTTTCAAGAACAAGGCGTAAAAAAGGGTTGGCGTCAGAGGAAATCTGTTATATCTAATTCGAGTGCCTTGATTAAAGAAGAACCGGCCTTCGGGGCCGGATGACCAGAACATCATCGGGAGGAATACCCATGGCCGATGCCAGCAGCAAAGTTGATGGAAACGCCGACGGCGCTTTTTACGTGGATACCGAATGCATTGATTGCGACCTGTGCCGCCAGACCGCACCTGATAATTTCGACCGCAACGAAGATGAAGGTTACAGCTTCATCAGCAAGCAGCCGGAAAATGAAGATGAAGCGGAAGCATGCCGCGAGGCCATCGAAGAGTGCCCCGTGGATGCTATCGGTGAAGACGGTTAATC
>JAOZJV010000057.1 GCA_029935695.1 Candidatus Krumholzibacteriia bacterium
AATGGGAACCGCTGATATGCGCGAAATCATAGGAGAACAGGTCGGCGGCATGCTGCCTTATCTCTTCATCATTTTTGCATTTATGGGCGCCCTTTATCCAGCCATTGATCTTGGAGCCGGTGAGAAGGAAAGAGGCACGCTGGAAACACTGCTTTTGACTCCGGTGCCGCGTCACCATCTGGTGCTTGGTAAGTTCCTGGTCATATTCACAACCGGATTCACCGCCGCCCTGCTTTCACTTTGCAGCATCATGGTCTGGCTGCTGACCAAAGGCCAGGAGGTCAAAGGTGTTCTCGGCAACGTAATCTCCTCAGTCGGAAGTATGGACCTGGGGTTGATTGCGTTCATGCTCTTTCCCACAACTGCCATATTTGCAGCACTGCTGATGTGTATTTCCATTTACGCCAAGAGCTTTAAAGAGGCGCAATCTTATGCGACACCTTTGAACTTCCTGGCGATAATTCCCGCTGTCATGGCCATGATGCCGGGTGTTGAATTGGATTGGAAGACGGCCATGATACCGGTGACCAATGTCTCCCTTGCGATCAAGGAATTGATCAAAGGGACCATGGATTACAACATGCTGGTGGCCATTATCGGCTCCAGTACTTTCATTGCTTTTGTGGCCATTGTATTTTGCGCCAAGTGGTTTGAGCGGGAGAGTGTGCTGTTTCGGGAATAAGGGGATCACATGCCAAACACTGATTCCCCATGCACCGCATGAGGAAATGTCTGTATTTTAGCCCAAAGTCAAATTTTTACATGGTTTTTTTTGACTAAAGTATAAAATAGAGGTACAATATACATTATGAAAAAACGATACCTACACCACCAGATCATGAAAGACCTGGAAAAGAAGATGGTTTTTATCAGCGGCCCCAGGCAGGTCGGGAAAACCACGCTGGCCCTCTCTTTGCTTAAAACCAAAGCTTCGTATTTGAACTGGGACATCCCCGCCCATCGAGAATCAATCTTGAAAAGAGAGCTTCCCGACACCGATTTCTGGTGTTTTGACGAAATCCACAAATTCCGCCATTGGCGAGATTTTTTAAAAGGTGTTTACGATGAATTTCACGAAGACCATCAGATTTTAGTTACTGGAAGCGCCCGGCTTGACATGCTGCGCAAAACCGGCGACTCCCTCCAGGGCCGATACCATCATTTGCGTCTGCACCCTTTGACGGTGAAAGAACTGAACCTCACCACACAGGACGACTTCATCAAGTTGCTTTCACTGGGAGGTTTTCCGGAACCATATTTTTTGGGCTCTGAAATTGAAGCTAAAAGATGGTCGACAAATTATCGTTCTCTCCTGGTTACTCAGGAAAGCCCGGCCATCGAAAACATTTCCGACCTTTCAAAGCTGGAATTATTGTCCCTGCGTTTGCCCGAACTGGTTGGTTCACCACTATCCTTGAATGCACTGCGGGAAGACTTGCAGATAGCCCATAAAACAGTGAGCCGCTGGATGGATATTTTTGAAAACATCTACATGATCTTCCGGCTTGCTCCTTTTGGATCACATTTAATTCGGGCAGTGAAAAAAGAACAGAAACACTACCATTATGACTGGACCCTTGTACCCGAAATGCCTGCCCGGTTTGAAAACCTGGTTGCCTCACATCTTTTGAAATGGGTTCACTACCGCCGGGATCTTTATGGTGAAAATGTGGAACTGCGATATTTCAGGGATACTGATAAACGGGAAGTTGATTTTTGTATCATCAAGGACCTTCGCCCCCAAATGTTTGTCGAGTGCAAATGGGCCGACAGCTCCACAAGCTCACATCTTCACTATCTGAGGAAAAAATTCCCGGAGGCCGACTATTATCAGGTCTCAGCCACTGGGAGTAATCGATTTATTGGGAAACACGGAATTACGCACATTCCTGCTGTGGAATTCCTTGCTCGGTTTGTTTAGAGAAGCCAACTGGTTAGAATCTGATTATTAAAATGGGAAAAATCTGCCGAATGCCCCCCGGGGGGGTGAACTCCCGCCACTGGCACCACTGCCTAAATGCTTTAATCCCAACACTATACAAAAAAAAACTTTTCTCTCCACTTGGTCCAAATCATGCAGTAACAATGATGGCAAATCTCAACGAATAAATTTCGTTTTCAATTTGGGGGAAACATCATGCTCAATCGTATTGTGATCATCACATTGCTACTGCTTTTCTCTTTCACAACCGCCCAGTCCCAGGATTGCATTGATTACAGCCAATATCTGCACGTGATCGATTCAGCCCCGTTGCTCGAAGGTTTGTACAACCACATCAAAGCCAACGACGTTGTCCCTCATGGTCAATATTTTTACCTGGCCATGGATTATGCCGGATTCGTCACCGCCCAAATAACCGCCGATGAAGAAATTATTATTCTGGGAACCCACCCTACCTGGGACATGGCTAAAGCCTTATCCAAAAGGAACAACCAGCTCTTCATTGCCGATGGCACTGCCGGCCTGCAGATTTTCGACATCAGCGATGCCGCATCACCCCAGTGGCTGGCACACATCGACACCCCCGGTTATGCCAGGGACGTGGAAGCTGTCGACCAGCGAACGTTCATTCTGGACAGTTACCTCGGGTTGGTGGTCATCGATAATCACGAGGTTCGCTCACCCCGCATCGTGGCCTCTTTGCCTTTACCGGGAAACCCAAGATCCATGGCCCGTGATGGCGATCTCATGTTCATCACCTGCAGTGACCAGGGACTGGCCGTTGCAAATATCGCCGACCCCGATCATCCCACCCTGCTTCACATTCTGGATATCCCCTCCCATGCAAGGGATGTGGCAGTGCAGGGAAATCTGCTGGCCGTTTCCGACCAGGAAGACTTGATTCAGCTCTATACCATGGTCACACCACAGGTTTTTAACCTGCGCGGAAGCATCTACCAGCAAAATCTTTACACCCAAAAGCTTGCTTTCCATAACGGCTTACTGCTGTGTGGCGGTTATGGACAAGGCCTGGGAATCATCAATGTGGATGACCCTGATACTCCGTTTATCCAGGGACAACAATACTCTTCTCTGGGCGACTTCTCCGCTTTCACCATGATCGGCGACCGGCTTATTGCCGCCAACGCTGCGGTTGATCTCGTAGATTTTTCCACGCCCCAACAGCCCCCTCTTCTCGGCTCAGCAGCTGTCCCCGGTAATAACCGAAACCTTGCCACCTATGGTGATTTTACCTACGTAAGTAATAATGAGGATGGCCTGCGGGTTGTTGATTTGAGCGACCTGGCTTCACCCGTCATCGACACTGTGGACCCTGGCCTGGTAGCCGGCGATATCGGTATCCATGGCGACTATCTTTATGTGACGGGAGTCACGAACGAAGTTGACATATACAGCCTGGAGAATCCCGCTTCCCCTGCCCGAGTTTCCTCCGTTGCAGGCGGCGCGGCTGAACATTTAAGCTTCCATGAAAACTTCATGATTCTTGCAGGTTATGACCAACTGTACCTTTACGATCTGAGCATTCCCGATGCGCCTGATCTTCTTGCTTTTCACATGATCGACGGCTGCACTCAGGCCGACATTCAGGACAGATACTTGTATCTCGCTGCAGGACGTGATGGAGGTATTCAGGTTTTTGACATCTCCAACCCAGACGATTTCCAGCAGGTATCCTCTTTCACCGGCGATTATTTTGTTCCCCTTTCAGTAGTAGCCGATGGCAACTATCTCTATGTCTCCAATAACCAGTACCGTCAGGGTTTCATGGTTCTGGATATTTCAGATCCGTCCAATATTTCCGAAGTGACATCTCTGCCACTGAACGACAGCAAAGCCCCTGGAGCCATCCACAACGACACCATTTACTGGTGCAGTGAAAATGGACCCATCCAACTGATCAACATTCAGGACCCCGCAAATCCCCAACTGTTTGGGGCCATCGGCAGCCAGGCGGGATATGATGATTTCGACATCCACAACCAGCAGCTGGTATCCCTTGGCCGCACTTATGGCATCGATGTAGCCCTGTTGCAATGTTCACCCCTGTCTTCAGCGGGAACAACCGAACTGCCTCTTGTCAGTAATATGTTGAGCGTATTTCCCAACCCCTTCAATCCCCAAACCACCATCCAGTGGGTCAACGACAAGCCCTGTCATTTGAACATGACCGTGTACGACCTGGCTGGACGCAAAGTGGCCGTCCTGGCTGACCGAATTTTCCAGGCCGGTCCCTGCAACGTGGAATGGAACGGACGCACCGACCATGGCACCTCTCTGCCATCAGGAGTTTTCCTGGTTTCACTGAAGGGCGATAACATCCACACCAGCCGGCGCATCAGCCTGGTAAGATAGGAGCACGATCATGAAACGAATTTGCGGCACAATCTTACTTTTTGTTTTCATCCTGATGAGTCCAGCTGAAGGCTTTGCCACTGACTGCGACGATTACGAAACCAAAATCCACTGGCAATCTTCCCTTCACCTGTTGGAAATCGATTGGATTCATGGTCACGATTTATCCTGGCCGTGGGTTTATTCCCTGGCTTCGGGGCGCAAGTTGGTTGTCACCGATGTGACCGATCCCGACAACCCGGAAATTGCCACCGTCGTTGAGTTGCCCAACTCTGGAATGGAAGTAAAATTCGAACAGGATCATCTGTTCATTTGCGGCGGCAGCCGGTATTTATCCTCGGTAGATGTCAGCAATCCCCTGCAACCAGTTTTCAGGGACAGCATTCTGGTGGGACCAGCCACGGGTTCCCTGCACATTGCCGACGGAAAAGCCTGGATCGGTTCCTACTACAACATGGTCACCGTGGTGGATATCTCCGACCCTGACAACCTTGCTCCCGTTACGAAAATCAAATTGGATCACCCCGTTGAGGCCATCCAGGTGTGCGGCGGTCTGACCTATATCGGATCTGATCATGACTGGTGCATTTACGATCTTACGAATCCGACCACCCCACAGGAATTATTACGTATTCCGGAAGAAGCCAATAGCTTTACCCTCCAGGGAGAAACACTGATTGTGGGCCGGCAGCAGGAGATCGCCACCTACGATGTGAGCAACCCCGCCAACCCTGTCCTCATCAGCACCCTGGCCACCGACTATGACGTGGTGAGTCTGATCTCCAACAACGGTATGGTTTTGTCCCATCAAACATTCGAGTCGTTCGTTGATTTCTTCTGGCTGCAGGATGACGGAACCCTTGAAGAGTTGTCCAGATTCCGCGCATCAGACTACTATTACTGCACCTTCATGCTGACCGACCAGCATGTCTATTATGGAACCGATCAGTACCTTCACCTGCTTGATTTGGGCAATCTGCAACCAGTCTCCGGCGGGGATCCGGTCAATACCCCAGGCCTGGCCATAGACACAAAAATCGCCAACGGCTACGCATTCTCAGCTGCAGAATATAATGGCCTCGTTGTTTTTGATGTGGAAGACCCTCTCAATCCCGTTTTTTCAGGTTCAGGATTCACTTCCCACCAAGTTAGTGCCGTTGCCATTAGGGACGACCTGGCCTTTCTGGTAGGTGACGACGCCATGACCGTATTCAACATCAGCGACCCCACTCTGCCTTGGGTGATGGGGCACACCGATGGTCTGGAATGCAACTATCCATCGGACATTCTCCTGCATCAGGACACTGTCTGGCTGGCCCGGGTTTACGGACACGTATCGGCTGTAGATATCAGCAATCCCGCTTCTCCCCAACCACTGGCCACCATGGATTTTGATGCCGTTGGTCTGGCCCAAAGCCAGGGTTACCTGCACACCATCGACGAAGACGGCACCTACCGGGTCTTATCCCTGGATACCATGCCCCCGCAGGAAGTGGCCAGCCTCTCTCTGACCATCGGTGGCTGCAGTATCGACATTCAGGGCAACCACGCATTGATCGGGCATGGCTGGTATGGCCTTTCCATGCTGGATATCAGTGATCCCACCAACCCTGTCCTGCTCAATCACATCAAGGTGATGGATGGTGCCAACATCGTGACCTTCCGGGGCGATACAGCCATTGTTTCAAACTACCGGTGCACCCACGTCATGGACGTTTCCGATCCCATGAACATACGCACGGTGGGGACTGTCTGGGATGGTGGATTTGACCACGCTGTATTTCCTGATGGAGAGATCCTCATCTCCCATGGCATGGGGGAAGATTACAGCATCCAGGTCTACCCGGCGCCCTGCAGCGATTCCCATAATGCAGTGACTAAACCTGTGGCCCAGAACAAGGGTCTTGCCATTCAACCCAACCCATTCAACCCCCAGACGATAGTCAGTTTTAGTCTGCCGGCTACTGCTGCCGTAACTGTCCGAATTTACGACCTCACCGGACGTCTGGTGCAAACCCTTGCCTCGGGTGAAGTCATGTCGGCCGGATTGCAGAGCTGGACCTGGCTGGGACGCGATGCTCAGGGGCGGAATGTTTCATCAGGAGTTTATCTGGTGAGGTTGGAGGCAGGTCAATTCCAGGCAACCGGAAGAATGGTTCTGGTTCGATGATATTAAATAAAGGAAAAGCCATCATGAAACGAATCTTCTTTTCAATTCTATTCATAGCTTTCACTCTGACGACAACCACCGCAGCCTGGGCTACCGACTGCGGGCAATACGAAAACAAAATCCATTGGCAATCATCCTTGTATTTTGAGCAGGGAGAGGAAATGTATTGCCATGAAATGGCCTGGCCTTTTGTGTTTTCAACGGGCCATAACGCCAGTCTGGTTGTCACCGACATCAGCGATCCGGATCATCCAGTCATCGCCGCCAATTATGATTTGCCCACAACCGGCAATTCGATGCAGCACCGCGATGACATCCTCTTTATTGTGGGCTGGAATGGTTTGATGATGACCCTGGATGTGAGTAACCCTCTCCAACCGGCTTTCCTCGATAGTATTATTACTGAACAACACCACGTAAAAGCTTATCTCACTGATGATCACGCCTGGGTCAACTCGTACCACGAGAGTATTTCCATTGTGGATCTTTCCCAGCCGGACAACCTCGCGGTTCTCGGAACCTTGCCCTTTGAAAGTTCCATTTACGGCATGATCGAGTGTGGCTCCCTGGCCTACATCGGGACCGAGGAAGACTGGAACATTTTTGATTTCTCCAACCCTTCTTCACCCGAGCTGATTGCCCAACTGCCAGATCCCGCCCTTTCTTTTGCCCTCGAAGGACAAACCCTGTTGGTTGGCAGACAAAACGAGATTGCCACTTATGATGTGAGCGATCCAGCAGTCCCCGTGCTTTTGAACACTCTTGAGACAGAGTACGAAGTTCATGACCTGGAGATTCACAACGGCCTGGTTTCGGCTCTGCAGCCAGGAGTCGAAGCAGCCGATTTATTCTGGTTGCTGGAAGACGGATCTCTTGAATGGATCACTGGCTACTCGGGGTGGTATTTATTTGCCGATGTTTTCCTTTCCGACGAGTATATCTATTTCTGCAATGACACAAACATCAATCTGATCAACCTCGCAGACCTGCACACCGTCACTGGCGGAGACCACGTCGACACCCCGGGTGTTGTTGCTGCAATGGAAATGAATGGCAGTTTTGGTTTCTTCCCCATGGGTAATTATGGTCTGATTGTCTATGATTTTGAAGATCCGCAAGAGCCTGTCCTGGTGGGGTCAGGGTTCACCCCGCATGGTGTCACTTCCATTGTTCTGCGGGATAATTATGCCTATTTGGCCGGATATGACGGATTGTCCGTCCTTGATGTGACCGACCCCACCCTGCCACACCTCGTGGGGACCACCGACAATGTGAACAGCTATGATACTCTGGATATCTCCCTGGACCAGAACACCATTTGGCTGGCCGAAGAACTCAGGTCGGTGTCATCGGTTGACGTCAGCGACCCGGCCCATCCGCAACCTGGAATCATCCTGCCCTTCCGTGCCATGGCCGTCGAAGCAAAGAATGGTTTGTTGCACACCATCAGCGGCGATGGCATTTACCGCATCCACTGTCTTGCCACTTCTGATCCGGAGGAAATAGCCAACATTCAACTGGCACCGGGCGGCAGCAGCATTGAAGTGATAGACAACCTGGTGCTGGTTGGTCACTACTGGTACGGACTTTCATTCCTTGATATCAGCGATCCTCATAATCCCGTGCTTATCAACCACATCAAAGTGATGGGTGGAGCCCGAAGAATTTCAGTCAAGGGCCATCAAGCCGTAATCTCCAACTATCGCCTAACGCACATTCTGGATATTTCCGACCCATTGAATGTTGATAATGTCGGAACAATCTGGGATGGCGGAATCAACCACACCATCCTTGCCGGTGGAGAAATCGTTGTTCATCACTACAGGGGATATATCTATTCCCTGCAGGTTTACCCCTCTCCTTGCGGAATTCTATCACCTGTTCAGGAGATCCCGTTGGCCCCCGCCGCACTTCTTTCCATTCACCCCAATCCATTCAACCCGCAAACAACAATCAGTTTTGACCTCCCCAATCCTTCTGCCGTAACTGTCCAAATTTACGACCTCACCGGACGCCTTGTACAAACCCTCGCCTCAGGCCAAGTCATGTCTGCCGGGTTGCAGACCTGGACCTGGCTGGGATGCGACACTCAGGGACGGGACGTTTCATCTGGGGTTTATCTTGTAAGATTGGAAGCGGATCAATTCCAGACTACTGGAAGAATGGTTCTGGTTCGTTGATTGGGTGTTGAGAATTTGAGTCACTGGATGTTTTTGGTACTGGAATTGCCCCCCAGGGGGCAATCACCACAAAGCCCAAACCTAAGACATGGAAAACAACCCTTCATCATCCGCGATCATCCGCAAAGGAACCGCCTCAACCCTATCGGAAATGGGAAACCGCTTCGTCCCCGGGTATACAATCACAACTTTTTCCAGTCCAAGATCGGATATTGCATTTTTGATTGAGGGGGTCAGTCGGGGTGAATCTGTCCTCTTGATTTCAACTCCAAAAAGTGTCGTGTCCTTTTGCAGGATAAGGTCAATTTCCGCTTTCTGGTGTGTTGCCCAAAAGAAGGCATGGTCATGGGGTTCCCGGGAAAGTATTTGTTCAATAACAAACCCTTCCCACGAAGCTCCAATTTTGGGATTTGTAAGCAATGACTTTTCAGAAGTAATCCCGAGCAATGAATGCAACAGCCCACTGTCGCGAATATAAATTTTGGGAGACTTAACTTGCCGTTTTCTGATGTTCGCAAGATAGGGTTGCAGTTGACGAACCATAAAAGCATCGGTGAGCAAATCGAGATGTTTGCGGGTTGTTGGTTCACTCACGCCAAGGGCCCGAGCGGGTTCGGCTGCATTCCAGGTTTGGCCATGGTAGTGAGCAAGCATCGTCCAGAATTTCAACAAGGCCAAGGCTGGGGTTCCAACACCCCATTGAGGAAGGTCTTGTTCCAGTAGAGTTTGAATAAACTGTTTGCGCCAAATTGAACTGTCTTCATCGTTTTTTGCCAGATAGGATAAAGGGAACCCACCACGCAACCAGAGATTCTGTTCCGTTTCTGAACCCAATTCTGCCAGAGAAAACCCGCTGATTGTTATTCTTTCAAGTCTACCGGCAAGGCTTTCAGAAGTTTGCCGCAGCAATTGGCCCGAGGCACTTCCAAGAATCAGAAATTTGGCGGGATTGTCGGCTCTGTCCACAAGCACTCGCAAAACAGGAAACAGGTCTGGCCGACGTTGAACCTCATCAATAACAATCAGCCCAGTAAGATTTTGTAAAGCGGTCATGGGCTCTTCAAGGCGCATCAAACTGGCTGGATCTTCCAGGTCAAAATAATTAATGGAATCTGGACCCAAAAACTCTCTTGCAAGGGTGGTTTTACCGCATTGTCGTGGCCCAGCCAACACAACTATTTTGCTCCGGGCCAGAGCTCTTTCAAGACTGATTTTTATGTGTTTTCGAGTAATCATAACAACATAATACCATGAAAATCGAAAGTGTCAAGTTCGTTTTTCATGGTATCCCCCTTAGAACCTCACTCCATAACGCTCAGCCAAAACCGCCAGATGATGGCTTTCATGCGCCGCCGCCAACCAGGGAATGGAATTAACGGTGGTGGGAAATCCTCCCACCAGCCCGCGCCTTTTCAGCGCGTCCTCATCCAAACTTTTAAAAAGCTGCAGATGACTTGCTCGCATGGTTTCGAACTCTTCCTTCACATCCACCAACGGCCGCAACGGGGCATTGCTGTTGGCCGCCCAAAGGTTTTCATCCACGCTCGGCTGGACGTTGGGCTCACCACGGGCAACCCACAGAGCGCGAAAGACAAATAGCCTCTCCATATCAATCAGGTGAGCGATAATCTCTTTGACTGACCACTTGCCGGGGGCATAAGAATGGTTGGCCTTCTCATCGGGTAATTGAATGAGACCATCGGCAATTTGCTGGCCCTGGTCCTGAAGAATTGCCAGCACATCCCGGCCATCAGCCGCCAGATGTTCCATATAACCTTCAAAATATTCGGCATAGTCGCCTGGGACAGGCCTGGTGAAACAACTCATGGGTCAACCTCCTGTTGAAATCTGATCTGCACCATATCCTAATTTCCCGGGCATGACCACACTGGTGGCCCCATCCTGGCTGACATTTTCAGGATGCAACCCTCCACTCCTCAATTCGTAACTACCCATCAACCCAATCTCCAGTTACCATAACGAGCATTGAACACACCCAAAAACCAAGCCAAGGAGTCCCGCATGCCGGCAAATCTCTCCCGCGCCATCTTATTTTTATCCCTCCTGCTGGCTGTCAGTGCCATTGCCGCCGACGACACCAAAATCGGCTACCAGATGCCACCGCAGATCCTGGCCGACATCATCGACGCTCCCAAAACTCCCTGGGTGGCCATCAGCCCCAACAACGAGTGGATGATGTTCATCGAACGCCCGGGTCTTCCTTCCATCGAAGAAGTGGCTCAACCCGAATTGCGCCTTGCCGGCCTGCGCATCAACCCGCGCACCAATGGCCGCAGCCGCCAAACCAGCGGTGATGGTTTGCGTTTCCAGAACATGAAAAATGGAGAAGAACGCCAGGTCACAGGCATCCCCGAAGGTGCCCGCCTGACTGGTTTTTCCTGGTCCGATGATGGCAAACGCGTGGCTTTCGTCGTCACCATGGACGACCGCATCAGCTTGTGGACCGCCGAACTGAAAAACGCTGAAGCCAAACAGGTCACACCTGAAAACATGCGCCTCAACGGCGTGTACGGACGCCCCTACAGCTGGCTCGATGATGGCAAAACCTTTGTGGTCCGCGCCGTGCCCGAAGGACGCGGCTCTGCTCCCGCCGAACCCCTGGCTCCCAGTGGACCGGTGATTCAGGAAAATATGGGCAAAAAGGCCCCCGCGCGTACTCTGCAGGATCTGCTGCAGAATCAGTATGACGAATCACTCTACGAATATTACGCAACCAGCCAGGCCGTTCGTCTGGAGCTCAAAGGCAAAA
>JAOZJV010000058.1 GCA_029935695.1 Candidatus Krumholzibacteriia bacterium
CACTGTATACTCCCAGATGAGAAAGCATGCCAGCTTGACTGAGATACACCTTGTTGGACTCCGGGGTGCGCATGAACTGTCCGGGAAATCCTTTGGGTGTGCGCCCCAGGTTGACAGCCAGCACTTCGGCGCCGGATGCATCCAGAGCACGTACAGTCACGGCCTGCGATTCCAGCAAACCGTACTGGCTGAGAACATCTCCGCTGTCGGACCGGAACTCACCGGACAGGTTACTGAAATTACGCAGCAGCGTGGCCACCCGTTGTTCGTTGGCCCGGGCGTTATGATAGGACTCGACGACCCAGCCGTCGGGGGAGGCCACCAGAACCACCGAAGCGGGATCGGTTCCATAACCCAGGCTGAGGCGGCTGATGTTGTCCAGATTGAACTCACCACTGACAACAACGGCAGTGGAAGAACCACTGGTTGCTTTTTCGTGTTGGGATTTCTGCATGAAACTGACACCGGCCAGGATCAGCAGCACAGCCGCCAGGATGATCAGATTCTTAGTCGAAATCATGACTTCATCCCTCCCTTGGTCGCAATGGTCTTGCGGTATTGTTCGGCTTCCTTACGGCGCATGGTGGCCCGGGTGATCCCGAACACTGTCAGCACCAGGGGAACCAGCAGGACAGCGATGAATCGCCAGAACAGTTTGGTGGCAGCTTCAACGGGTTTCAAAACCCGGTTGGTCAGGATCTTTGAGCGAATGCTCAGCAGTTCCTTGCTGCCGGCCAGATAGTCGATGGCGTTCAGCAGCAGCAGGGCGTTCTGGGGAGCGGCGATGACGCCGTCGTCGAACATCTTGGCGCTGCCGATGACCAGCAGTTGACCAGGCGCGGGGGTAACCGGTGCAGGATCTTCAGCAACTGGCGCCGGCATTTCTCCTTCAGCAGGAGGCGCCGCGGGCCATGCCGGAATTTCCTGGCCTTCAAAGGTGTCGGGGAATTGTCCTTCCACCAGCAAAGCCAGCGGCTGGGCCCCCAGCATGGTCTTGCCCTGGGGTGAGAAAAGGCTGCCAGGCAGGCGGCCTTCGCTGAAGGTGTCCATCCATACGTTATCACTGCTGTGGATCAGGCTGGTGGCCTGCAGCTGATGACTTTGCAGGATGCTCTCATCACTCAGAACCGGCGTTCCCCACAGGAAAAACACCTGGGCAATGCGGTTGGTCAGTCCCGAGTCCTGGGACATCTGAGCTTCGGGCACCTTGATCTGCATGGGCAGCTTCACCGGCTCGCTGGTTTGCATGCGCATGCCGCCGAGGTTCACTTCCCGGGGCAGATCGATCACTTCCATGTTCGTATCCATGAAGTGATCTTCACTGACGGTGATGCCCATGGAAGCGAGCATGTTTTCCAGACCGGTTTCCACTGGCTGGGCTGTGATTTCCCAGCCCCGACCGCCCTGGGCCGGGCTGTATCCGTACTCATGAGCCTGCACGCCCATGATCACCGGCACGCCCCGTCTGAGGGTGCGGTTGATTTCAAAAACCTGGCGCTGGTTCAGCTGAGTGGTGGCCATGACGATCAAGGCCGACGCGTCATCCGGAACCAGGGATGTTTCGGTCAGATCCACCGGCACAGCTTCGTAATGGCCCTGATTCAGCAGGTCGCTGATGCGGCTGAACATGGGCTGAGGCTCGGGTGGTTGCATGCCCTGCTGCAGGTAGGCCATGGCCAGCTGCTGGTCGATTTCCTTTTTGGGGCCAAAGACCGCAACTCTGGGTTTGCCTTCTTTTGTCAGGCGGTACACCGGCCCGATGACATCCTGCTCCAAAGCGGGCAGGCTCTGGGGCAGCACCTGGGGCAACACCTCTTCGGGTTTGTCCATGTAGGCGATGGTGATGGCACTCCAAATTCGTTTCAGGTCGATCTGGTCCTTTTCCATGGACCGCACCTGAAACGGCTGCACACCCTTGGCGGTGAGGTTTTTCTGCATCTCCTCATCATCCTGGGGGTTGTGCACCGTGAACTGAAGCATGCCTTCGGAGACCTGCTCGAAGTTGCGCATCTGCTCGGTGATATCCCGTTCCAGATTCTTGAACTGGTTGGGCATCTTGTCGCCGGGTGTGATGTACAGTTTAACCTGCACCGGTACCTGCAACTCCTGCAGAATACTGACCGCCGCGGGGGACATGGTGAACAGGCGGTCACTGGTCATGTCCACACGGGCACCCCGCAGATTTCCCAGCACCGAAATTACCAGAAAGACGATGGCCGTCAGCAGGATCGAAGCCACTGCAAATTTCAGCCGGAAATTGTTTCGTTTGCTGTTCATGCTAGTACTTCCTCCCTTCCAGCCAGTAGGCGTTCAGGGTAAGAAAGAGGCCGGAAAGTCCGAAGAAATAGGCCAGATCGCCCAGGGCCAGGACACCCCGCTGCATCATGTTGTAATGGGCCGAAAGCCCGATGTATTTCTGGATAAAAGAGCCCAGGCCGTGGACCCAGCCATCGCCCATTTCGGCCACAAAGTCGAGACCGGCAATGAAGACCATGGCGCAAACCACCACACCCAGAATCACGGCGGAGATTTGATCCCGCACCAGTCCGCTGGTGAAGGTGCCGATGGCCAGAAAAAGACCGCCGACCAGGGCCGCGCCAATGTAGCCGCTGACCATGGTGCCCACATCGGGGTTACCCAGAGCCATCACCATCAAAGGCAAGGGCAGGGTTCCGGCCAGGGCCACCAGGTAGAAGGCTAAGGCAGCCAGGTATTTACCCAGCATGACGTCTTTGGTGCTCACGGGAAGGGTCATCAGCAATTCGAAAGTACCCAGGCGTTTATCTTCGGCCCAAAGTCGCATGCTGATGGCCGGCACGAACAAAATGAGCGTCAAGGGCAGGGTTCCAAAGAACATGCGCAAATCGGCCATGTTGCTGACAAAGAAGCTGGTCATGTACAGCACCGAGTTGAGCATTAAAAAGGCGATGATGAAAATGTAGGCAATGGGACTGTTGAAATAGGCCCCGAATTCCCGTCGGAAAATCGTATTGATGCCATTCATATTACGCCACCCCCTTGCGTGAACTTTGGATGAAGGAGATGAACGTATCTTCCAGGGAGTAAGGAGCTTCATTCAGTTCCCGCAGCTGCCACTGGTTTTCCGTGGCCACAATGGCCAGGGTGCTGGTCAGGTCGCTGCCAAAATCGCCCCGCACTTCAAAGCGGCAGCCCGCAGTGGTGGCCAGGGCCCTGGCGGAAGTAACGCCGGGAAGATTGTCCAGAGCCACCTGCACTATACCGGCTTCCTGGTCCACGCCGAAGAAGACCCGGTTGGTGATCATGGCCTCACGGGTGATGTCGCCTACGTCGCCATCGGCAATGATGCGGCCTTCGTTGATGATCACCACGCGGTCGGTGACCGGGCGCACTTCCTGAAGAATGTGCGTGGAGAAAATGATGGTCTTGTGACCGGCAAGGCTCTTGATGAGCTCACGGATGCCCATGATCTGCAGCGGGTCCAGGCCGCTGGTGGGCTCATCCAGAATCAGGATGTCCGGATCGTGAATCAGGGCCTGAGCGAGGCCGGTGCGCTGCTTGAATCCTTTAGAAAGTTCGCCGATATTCTTTTTATACTCGGAAATGAGTCCGCAGGCTTCAACACACCAATCAAGTCGCTGGGAAAGCCTTGATCCAGTCAGTCCCCGGGCTTCTCCCACAAATTTCAAATATTCATGAACATTCATATCCAGATACAGGGGGACATTCTCGGGCAGGTAACCAATGCGCCGCCGAACATCCAGTGGCTTCTCCAGGACATCGATCCCATCAACCTTGACGCTGCCCTGATCGGCAGCCAGAAAGGTGGTGATGATCTTCATGGTCGTGCTCTTACCGGCACCGTTTGGGCCCAGAAAGCCAAGGATTTCGCCTTGATTGATCTGGAACGATACGTCGTCGAGCGCTTTCATGGTCCCGAAGGATTTCGTGATTCCACGAACTTCGATCATAACGAAGCCTCCTCAGGGGTTTTGAAACCAGGGGGTTAAGATTGCTGCTAATACTAAGACAACCAGGAACAAACAGCAATTTACGGGTTAAGTTCCGGAATTGTAAACTAAATTGCCTTGCCTCCCCACAGCCAAAAATGTACTTTTAGCTGGTTGGTTTTAGACATCAATTCGGGCATGTGGAGGCAAAATAATGCCAAATAGGCATTCGACTAGATTTCTGCTGTTTCTGTTCCTTATGATTGCAAGCCTGGTCCTGGTCGGTTGTTCCGATGATGACGAGGATATTGTAGCTGTTGACGATCCTGGTGCATCCGGTGGTGACGGTGATATTTTCATCGAGACCGACCCCGCCATCGTCCAGGTACCCTGGACTCTTACCCGGCCTGGTGGCGAGACCTCCGCAGGTGTGAACGATCAGCGGTTCAGGCAACAGGACCATGGTGTTTACTCTATTTCCTGGCCAGAACTTCCCGGCTGGAATGAACCTCGGCCCCGCACCGTGGAACAAACACTGAACAGTGGCAGCAATCTTCTTTTCTCTGCTATTTATTTGCCTTTGCCCGGTACTGCTGTGGTGCAGGTCATTCCTGAAGGAATGGATGCCAGCTGGAGACTGTCCAAGATGACCGAATCTTATAATCCCGTGCCCATTGAGTATCTGTCTTATGCCGGGGATACCACACTCGTCAACCTGGTCCCTGGTGATTACGAGATGATTTGGTTCGATATGGATGGTTTTGAATTTCCCGACACCATGTATGTAACGGTCAACCCTGCCGGACCTTTGCACCTTCTGGGTGAATACAGTTATCCCGACAGCACCTTATTGATCAACCCGACTCCTCTTGATATCGATGCTCCCTGGACCCTTGATGGTGTTGATGGATTTTCTGACAGTGGCAATGGTCAGACCAAGGTGGATATTGAATTCAGTGGTGAGTACACCGTGACCTGGCTTGAAGTGGCAGGCCGTATCACTCCCGAAGCCGAGACTTTGTTCATTCAGCTTGAAGAAGGAAGAATATTCTATCTGTCCGGTGACTACATGGCTACCGGAGGAACGGTCAATGTGACCGGCACCATAGGCGGCACCAGCATGCCCTGGGATTTAACCAACCCCAACGGCGGTATTCAGCACGGTGAAGGCGATGCCCAGCTTACCAGCATGCAACCCGGCCAATACAGCATTGAATGGCTGGCTTTGGATGGTTGGGTGCCGGCTGCCACGGTTGAACTGGAATTACCCGGTAGCGGAGACATCAGTTTCACTGCAGCCCCCGAAGCTGCCATCACCGTCATTCCCTTACCCGCGGAATTGTATGCAACCTGGACCCTCAGCGGCCCTGGTGGTTACAGCCTTGATGGCCAGGGTGAACAATTGGTGGATGGTCTTACAGCTGGTTCCTACACCATCACCTGGAATGGTCTTGATGGTTGGGGCGGCCCTGCTGCCTCCAGCCAAACTTTGGCTGCTGATAACGGATTGGTGTTCCAGGGTGAATACGCTCAGGTCGCCCAAACGATCCATGTGAATCCTCTGCCTGTTTCTCTTGATATTTCCTGGGCGATCACCGGACCTGGCGGCTTCAGCGAGCAAGGCACCGGCAAGGCTTCGATCCCGGTGGTGGACAATGGTCAGTACACCATTGCCTGGGCTGAAATTGATGGTTATATGCAGCCTGGTCCCCAAATGCTGGAATATTCCGGTGATGGCAACCTGAATTTCCGGGCCGATTATCTTGAAACTCTGGATCTGGTCAACATTTCTTCTGGTTCTTTCACTTATGGCAGCAGCTTTTTTGAACCGTGCCGCAGTGGTTTCGAACAGCAGAATGAAATCGACCTGACTTTTGATTTTATCATGAAAGCCACCGAAGTGACCAATGCCCAGTACATCGCCCTGGCCCAGTGGGCCTGCGACCGGGGTTATGCCACGGCCAACATGTACGGCGTTAATGACAATTTGGATGGATCCACTGTGGAACTTCTGGATCTGGATGATGGCGATCAGGAAATTTTCTTTGAAGATGGGGTGTTCCGCTGCATCCGCCCCAACCAACCAGTTAAGGAAGTCTCCTGGTACGGTGCCGCTTCCTATTGCGATTGGCTGAGCATGTACCGGGGCTTAGAGCGTTCCTACAGTCACGTGACCTGGAAGTGCGGAACCACCCATCCATCCCAGGCATTCGGTTTCCGTCTTCCCACCGAAGCGGAATGGGAGTACGCCTGTCGTGCCGGCTCAACCAGTGCTTATGCCAACGGTAGTATCAATCGAGTCGGCGAATTGCCCTGTTATGCCAATGATCTTGATGAGATTGCCTGGTATGATGACTGTGCTGAGAGCTGGAGCCACGATGTGGGCCTGAAGTTGGACAACGACTGGGGCTTGTACGATATGCACGGCAATGTGATGGAGTGGTGTAACGATTGGTATGAAGAAACTTACATGTACTACATCGAAGCATTTGGGCCCTTGACCAATCCTCCCGGGCCTCTCACCGGCACCCAGCGTGTTGCACGTGGTGGCTATTTCTATAGTCCGGTGGAAGACTGCCGCAGTGCTTCACGGTTTGCTTTTGATCCCAGCAATGCCTCGTACGATACGGGCTTCCGGTTTGTTTTGACGGGAGAGTAGAGTCAGGCTGACATTTTGTTGGTGAATATTGGGCCCGGAGAATTAATCTCCGGGCCTTTTTTTTCTGGGTCACCTGACCAGCAACAATTTACGAGTCACCGGGTTTTTGCCGCCATCCTGCAGACGGGCAAAGTACTGTCCACTGGCCGCGCCCAGGCCTGAATCGTCCATCCCATCCCAAAGAATTTCATGACTGCCCGGGGACATGCTGCCCTGGACCAGGGTGCGAATCAACCGGCCGCGCAGATCGTAAATCCCCAAAGAAACCTGGTCCTGGCCAGAGGTCGTGAATTTCAGCACCGTGCGCGGGTTGAACGGGTTGGGTTGGTTGGTCAGCGATGGCGGCAGAGCCACGGGAATTTCATCATCCACACTGCTGAGACCGCTTCCGTACACCAGGGTCACCGGCAGGTTATGGGGTCCGGCCGGGTCATTGCTGATCATGACGGCAGTGTCATGATATAAGCCTTCGGCCAGTCCTTCGGGATCGATCAGGGCCACGGCCTGGATGGAATCGCCGGGTGCGATGGCTGCGCCGGGAGTGATGATTTCCAGCCAGTTCGAATTCCAGGTGGCGTCGCTGATGATCAGGGGCAACTGACCATCATTGCAGATCCAGAAATGTTCGGGTTCGGCGGTGGGCAGCTGATCAAGGGCAGCGGGTATATTGACCAGCCCGGCCCCGGAGTATTGATCTCTGCCGGCTGAACAGGGGTATTGGGTCAGATCGGTGGCTGTGGATTCGAGCAACTCGCAGACCTGGGGCACCAGCAGGGCAGGGTCGGCGCTCCACACCAGGCAGAAGGTGGCGGTGACCAGGGGCGTGGCCATGCTGGTTCCGGAATAGGTGATGTAGCCATTGCTGCCGAAGCAACTGGTGATGTCGCCACCGGGGGCGGTGATTTCCGGTTTCATGAGACCCGGAGAGTAAGGGTAGTCGTGGTAATCGGTGTCGCCGTGGGTGTTGTCCAGATCCCATTCGGTGGGACCGTAACTGCTGTAGGCCCACATGGTGTTGTTGCTCATGGATGCGCCTACGGCCACCACTGCGGTGGCGCCGCCATTGGGAGCGTAAAAGGGTCCGGGGCAATCGCCGGGGCTGGCGATGTCGGTGGGCGCCGGGTAGTGGCTGCCGTAATTGTCACCGTTACCGGCGGCGCAAATCCAGGGCACGTCGATGCTCAAAAGCAGCTCGGCGTTGAAGCGGTTGGCGGCCCGGACGGCATCTGATCCCTGGGCCCAGCCTCCGCTTAATGAGAAGAGGTGAACACCGTTGTCCAGACCAAACTGCAGACCTTCAATCATGTCATCCATATATCCAGGCATGGCGCGCAGGGCCATGAGGGTGGCTCCGGGAGCAGCTCCTGTGGCGGTGCCGGATGTGCCGTCGCCGGCGATGAGTCCGGCCGTGTGCGTGCCGTGGAACCAGTCGAGGTCACCATCATAAGGGTCGTTGTCATCGGAGACGGAATCCCAACCGTGGTGAGGGTTTTCTGATCCGCCATCCCACATTTGGTTTGCCAGATCAGGGTGGTCGTAGGCAATGCCTGTGTCCAGATGTCCCACCAGCAGACCCTCGCCCGTCAGTCCCATGGCCCAGGCCTGGTCGGCACCAACCTGGTCGATATGCCAGGCGTTGGCTTTGGAGTCGGGACGGGTGCTTCCTTGGTAGGTGACAGGGGTGGTGCCAAAAGCTTCAGATTTTTGGTTGTCCAGCCACAGATAGCCCACCGCAGGATTGTTTGCCAGCTCCTCGATGCCATCGTTGGTCAGTTGCATGGCAATCATCCCCGGCAGCCACAGGATCTGGGGATCACTGCCGCGTCCGGCCAGGGCCAAACCATTGAGTTCTGGCTGGAGGCTATCGAAGGTGCGCTGAATGTGATTTTTGGCGGCTCCGGTGATCACTTCCCGTCGGGTGGCCCGGGTCGCGCCCTGCAGGGCTTCGGCCATGGCGGCAGGGTTCAAGCGCTCGGTGGGCACAATCATTACACGGTGCATTTCACCTGACCGGCTGCCGGTCATGGCTTCGGACAGCCTGGTGTCGATGACCGGCAGGTGGGATTCGTTCTGCAGAATGGGATGATTCATCAGCTGCAACGCTTCGCTGCGAGGCATTTCCGGCTGGATGATTTTGGTCAGATGACTTGGGTTAAACCGCAACTCCGCGTCCCCCTCAATCCAGGTCAGCGATACGGTGTGCTGGTTGTCCAACTCATCAGCTTCATCCACTTCATTCATGGTGTCGAGGGTGAAGGTCAGGCTGTGGCGGCCTTCAGACACAATGATAGGCAGATCTTCAATGGGAACGTAGGTTCCGGTGCCCAGACCGGCATCCACGGACCACTCGCCGATGATGGTGTCGTCCAGTTTCAGATCCAGCAGGAAGCCGCCTTCGATGGCTGCCAGGCCATCATTCAAAAAGGCAAAACTGATAAAGGTCGTATCGTCGGCAGCAAGGAACCCCTGGTGACGATCGCCACGGATCATGTTTGCCACCAGGCAGGTGTCCCATCCCGCGGGGGTGAAAGGGGCCAGGTTGGAGGCCACCGAGCGGCTGCTGGTGTAGACGTTGTGGCCTTCGGTGGTAAAATCACGACGGTCGATCCAGGCGGCGTGCATGCGGCCGGGGGCGGCGACACCGAAACAGGAATGAAACATGGGTTCAACCCGGGGCTCGTCACTGACCAGGACCACTTCACTGAAAAAATCGGTGTGGCCGTATCCGCTGCCCAGACGGCTGGCCAGCCAGAATTCATCATCGCCTGCGGGGGCGTCCAGCCACAGAACACCGACTACGCCGTCGCGGGTGAAGATGGATGGGCCCACACTTTCGTATTCGTCTGCAATGAGGCCGAAGGGGCCGTAGAAGGTTTCGCCCGCATCCCAACTGTAGACATAGATGATGTCGCCGTCCGCGACCATGCCGTCGGTGAAGTCTTCCTGGAAGACGATATAGACGTTTTCATCCTGACAGGCGATTTGGGGGAAGCCGGTGTTGTTGCTGGTGTAGCCGGTGAAGTAGCCCAGGTCGCCGAAGCCGCCGTTGTACAGATCGGAAGCCATCAGTATTTCGGTTTCGCCGGTGTAATAATCGACCTCGGCGTTGAGGAGGTGGACCAGGCCGCCATCCATAGCCACATCGGGCCACAGATCCTGGTAACCGTCAGGATTAAAGTAATCGTAGGTGATGGTTTGTCCGGCATTGGTGGAATACATGAAAATGAGGGTCCACTCGTACTGATACAGATCCCAGTTCACAGTGAGCCAGCCTGCAGCAATGAAAACGGTGGCAAAATCGCCGGCTCCCGATACGGCGATGCTTGGCGTGGCATTGGTTTCTTCGGTGCCCAGACCAAGGACCCATTCCCAGGTGCTGACATCACCGGCGGCGCTGGTGCGGGCGCGCAGAATCCAGCCATCCTCACGAATCCAGACTACATGCACGTAGCCGGCGGCATCCACAGCGATTTCAGGGTGGTATTCATCCTGACTGAAGGCGGGCATTTCATTGACCGTCCAGGTTTGGCCCTGATCGGTGGATTTGGCGATGTGGATGTCGCGATCGGTGCCCCCGAGGTCTTTGGCGGCAAAAACGGCGTATAAGTGGCCGTTCAAGGGGTTTTCGGCCAGGGAGACGTATTCGTCGTTCATGTTGGTGGGGTTGGCCAGGAGAGTGTCGGTGGTCCAGGGCAATTCCCGTTGGGGGATGTCGTTTGCCCCCCGGGGGGTGCCGAGGGTCGGGACACGGCCGCTGGGTGTGTGGCCGGCTTTTTGGGTTTCCAGGGTGCGCATGTACAGAGGGTTGCCGAGGGCTTCGACCATGGCTTTAACTTCAGGGGTCATGGATGGAGGGGTGGATTCGGTTTGGCCGGTGGCTTGTTTGGTCTGTTTGGTGAAGTCGGTTTGTTGGAAAGGGTTATCGCCACGTTTGGTGTCGCCTGTGGTGCGGAAGGTGGTGCGGGAGCGGGTGGTTGTGGGGTCCATTTTGGAGGCTTCGGGAAGGGTGAGGCTCTCTTTTTGGTTCTGGGCGGCGGCGGGGGCTGCCAGTATGAGCATCAATCCTATTGATAGGAAAAGGATACCTGAATAGTGAGTGCGACTCATGTTGGCTCCTGAATGAAGGCGACACTGGATGCTTTGGGTTGGGATAGAAGTTTGTTTAATTTAGCCCACTGTAACACAAAAAAACACATAAAACAACAACAATCACTCATGTGGCTTGGATTTTTTGCCGTGCGAAGGTTATTTTTGTTTTTATTTGACAGGAGAAAAAAAACAAGTGTAGCCTGTGGTTTATGTGTTCTAATGTCCCGGTAACCGCGGACACCACGGTTTTCAATTGGGCACCTAATTCGGAGGATGCCACCACAGACGCTCGCATAAAAGTTGTTTTTAAGAATAGGTTTACTGATAGAACCGCAGAGGCCATAAACCCAGACCCAATTGCGTTTCTTGAGCATGCAATAAAGTACGAAGATTTGTTGTATCCGGAAAATGGTGAAGTTTTCGTGGTTGGCGATACCTGTTCGGTAGAGTGGGCCAATTTTATGATTCGTATATCGATAGCGTAACAATCCACCTTTCCCTTGACGATGGTAATTCATGGGAACCAGTTGCTGAATTTTTGCAGCCTGGTGTCGATTACCATACCTAATGGGCGTTTTGTGGATATCGCCGATTCCCTTGGCCTTGCCGGTAACCAAAGGGTCACCCTGTCGGCAGTTTGGTGTGACTTTGATGGTGACGGTTGGTGGGAAGTTGTTGTTGGAGACGCGAGTGCAGGCGAAACCCTTGTCTATGACCAGGATTCTGATGGATTCACGGTTCGTGACAACCC
>JAOZJV010000059.1:0-8038 GCA_029935695.1 Candidatus Krumholzibacteriia bacterium
GTGGAGTCGGGGCAGGCCATGCCTCTGGCAGTGAAGCAACACACGCCCCTGAGCTTGAACATGCGCCCGGTTTTCAACACCACCATGGGCTATGTGCATTATGTGGTGCCTGCGGTGTTTGTACTCATCCTGCATCAGACCATGCTGATTGGACTCGGATTGCTTGGGGGTGGACAGCGTGAGATCACCACCGGGGGATATTGGACACAGGTTCCGCCGGTGGCCTTGCTGACCGCGCGTCTGGCTCTCTTCCTGAGTATTTATCTGGTCCTGATGATGTATTATTTCGGCTCCTGTTTTTCCTGGTATGGAATTATTCATCTTGCCCGGATGATGGACCTTTTTACTTTGGCCATCCCATTTTTCCTGGCCGTTGGATGCCTCGGTGTGGTGGTTGGGCAGCTCATTCCCCGGCGTGAGCTGGCCACGGTTATTGTGCTGCTGACGAGCCTGCCTTTGGTTTTTCTGGCGGGTTTTGTGTGGCCGGTTTCCGCCTTGCCACCGATGCTGCATTGGCTGGCGCAACTGGTGCCCAGCACTCCTGGAATTCAGGGTTTTCTGAAGCTGAACCAGATGGGGGCAGATTTCTCCCAGATCCGGGAATTGTGGTTGCAGTTGTGGATTCAGGTGGTGGTTTACGGTGGGTTGGCGTGGTGGTTGTTGCGGCGGCCGGTGGTTTAGTGGTCGTTATTTGCTGGCGCTTCTCTTTTTGCCCCTGGCGAGGGTTTTTGACGGAGATTCCCCAAAATAATCTTTATAACGACTGGGAAAACGGCCCATGCTGATGATTCCTGATTTGTGAGCAGCGTTTGTCACTGTGGTATGTGCAGCAGGGGTCAACAAATCCTGAAAAACCGCTTCCATCCGCTTAATCAATAAAAGTCCCATGGGTGAGTAGCGCCTGTATTGCTTAAAATCTTTTTGCAGGGCACGTTTGCTGACACACGCGACTTCGGCAAGAATATCCAGAGTCAGAGCCTCTTGCAAATGGTCCACGATATATTTTTCAATGAAATGCACCCTTCCCAGGCCGGTTGTCGGATGGCTTTTCTCCAGCTGAGTCGAATAGTTGTGGGACAGTCCATTGATCAGCAGGCTGGCCAGATTTCTGGTGAACCCACTCTGAAATGTTGGTGTATTCATGATATGGGATGGAGTGTTTTCGAGGTCATTGACCAGGAAATCAAAAAGGCCCTTGATGGCGTGGCCCACAGGAGACTCCAGGTCAATCTGGGGGTGGAATACCAAGTCTTTGTCGGGTGTGCTGCCAAGGATTTCCGCCAGGGTATCAATCATCAATGATTCGGGCAGGGCCAACGAAAACGCCGTGGCTCCGATATGACGAATTGTTAATTGGGGACAGGGAGAGAGAATGACCGCGTTATCTGGAGTGTTGACCACAGCCAGGTCAATCCCTGAATACCGGGAGAGTCCTGATTCAAGGAAATGCAGAAGGAAAAAAGGAAATCTCTGCTGGACTTCAATTTCCATGTCAC
This sequence comes from Candidatus Krumholzibacteriia bacterium, assembly GCA_029935695.1. Classification (GTDB taxonomy): domain Bacteria; phylum Krumholzibacteriota; class Krumholzibacteriia; order LZORAL124-64-63; family LZORAL124-64-63; genus LZORAL124-64-63. The sequence continues at coordinate 1,497 of JAOZJV010000059.1, forward strand.
GATTGCAATGAGCCCAGGACACTTCCAGGCTGTCCATTTGGGCAATATTCAATTGGTAGGAAAGGGGACCGCTGTCCAGAATTCGACGTTGATGGCCTGCTGAAAACCGCTTGGTTGCCGGTGCTATTTTAGCGACGTCACTGGTTATAAATACCTGGTACTTTGAAAGCGGTGTGGGATCGTCTTGGCTTTTCTTTTTCATATTTCCTCCCTGTGGGGGAGGTTACGGGAATCTCGACCATCATTCCAGCCAAAATATGAAAGCCGGCCTCACTGGTGAGGCCGACAATATGAGTCCCAATAAACTATTCCACGTTCCAGGTGATATCGCCACCGGATGAATGCACGTTCCGTTGGTGAACGGCATTGTCAAAAACATCGCCGGGGGCCACAAGGTGCACAGTGTAGTTGATACCAATATCCAGCTCATGGACAATAGCATGCTGGTTTGCTGCCACATGGCCTGCAGGGTAAGGGCCGTGGTCTTCCAGGGGATGATCAAGCCAGATATCATAGGCTGCATCAGTACCGTTTTCAATGCGCAGGTTGTATTCCACGATGTCCTGAATATCATCACTGTCCATACAGCCGCCAAGAGATACCGCCAGGATGGCCACCACCATCAGAGAGAGTAGTTTTATTGTTTTCATGATCAAACCTTTCTAGAAACGCACACCGGCGTTGAGGAAGAAACTGTTTAATTTGCCGTCATCCTGACGCTCATCTGCATAAAAGTTGCTTACGCCCAGGTCGTAACCCAGGTCCAGGGACAGAATGGAAAAATCTACACCAACAGCAAATTTAAAAGACCAGAAAGTGGTGTTCAAATCGTCTTTGGTGAAGTGGTCGTTGTGGTCCACACCGGTGATGAAATCGGTGCAGGTTCCGGCCTGCAGCCTCAAGTCGAACGTGTCTCCATCGATGGCATTGAACCCAACTAAAAGAGGAAACTGAATAGTGTGTACCTGATTCTGAAAAGTGGATTCTGAATGGGTGATTTCATCTTCTGTCTGCAGCTCGGTGCCGATCATGTGATAGAACAGGCCCGGCTGGAGGTAGAATTTTCTAGAATCAAAACGCAGGTACCCACCAACTTGCCAGCCACCGCGTGCTTTGTGCTCACCATTTTGCGGGTCGTTAGTCAGCACCGATGAATTGACACCAATTTGCGGGTTGAAGGTCATTGCAGAGGCTGTTGTGGGAATTCCCCCGGCCAACACTAACCCTACCAACAACAACATCAGCAGTTTTTTCTCCATTTGAAGGATCTCCTTGTTAATACGAAAAAGATTTGAAAAACAGGTGCTGGGTAAAGCCCCAGACTTCACCCGACACCATGGCATTCCCAGGCCGAAGGTCCTGGCCCGTGGAACACAAACTAGTCCCGCAGTTTCTGACCAAAATTTACATGATTGGCGGAAATCTGAAAGAGGATAGAAATAATACGATATTGAGAAGATATTTCAACGACACCAGCGAAAAGTTTGGTTCGCTTATGGTGTCTGGGGCGGGCTGCTCTTCCACCGCCGGTGCACCCAGTAGTACATGGCCGGGGCTTTTCGCACTGCTTCTTCCAGTTTGGCTGTGTGAATCTCAGTCAATCGCCGGATAGCGGTTTCTTCATCCCACGCCGGATCAATCTCAATAACGGGCTCAATTTTCAACACATGGCTGTAATCCGGTTGCCGGTACAGAAACGCCATCAGAATGGGGCACTCTGATTTCACGGCCAGAGTGGCTGGCCCACGGCTGACTGAAGCAGGCCGTCCCATGAACTCCACAAACTGGCCTTTGCTGCCTGCGTCCTGATCGCCAAGCAGGCCGACAAAGCCACCATTTTTGAGAGCCTTGAGTGTGCGGGGAAATGACCCTCCGGTCATGATGATTTGAGCACCATCCCGAGTGCGAATATCATTTTGGAATTTTTCGATCAACTTGGTGGACTGGGGCTTGGCGAGACCGTAAACCGATATGCCTTCGGCGGCGGCCCGGGGCAGCAGCAGTTCAAAATTTCCAAAATGACCGGAGATCATCATGGCCCCTTTACCGCGAGACATCACTTCGTCAGCATGCTCTCTGCCCTCGATGATAACGTTGTCAAACAGATCCTGAGATTTGCGATGACCGGCAGCCAGGAACTCCATCAGCGTCATTCCCAAATTGCGGTAGAACTCATGGGCGGTTTCCAGAATCCAGATTTCATCTTTGTCCGGAAAGGCGTGGGTGAGATTATCGATGATCACCTGGCGACGAAATTTCAACTTGTTCCAGGCAAAATCTCCAATGCCCCTTCCCATTTTGAGCAGGGCCCGGCGGGGAAGCAGTTTGCTCAACTGGAAGAAAAATTGGAAAAAGCCATATTCCAGACGGTGTTTGAATTTGATGGACATGGTCGCCATTTCGGAAGAGCTGGAAAAGGGCCGGTGAAATTACAAGTTTAAGTATTGTAATGCCTCAGGTGAGATTTGGCTCATAAAAATAAAAGCATACTTGATAACTATGCCAAAGTGCCTCTGGTGGCGGTATTGGAAATATTGAAAGCCAGGTCCCATTGCTACTCAAAAAAATATATGATATAATTCCTCCTGTTTAAAAAAAGCCGCCGTGGGATTTCCCAAATCGGTGGATTGTTTCCCGCAAAGGATTTATAGCCATGAAAAGATATACAGCCTTCCTGGTCCTGATGACCTTCATGCTCATGCTGGTCATTGCAGGTTGCAGCGATGACGATTCCACCACCCCTGATCCGGTACCCGCCGGTGATGGTCAACTATTTTTGAAACTCATCGATTCGGTGGGCCCTTACGACGAAGTCAATATTGAAGTGATTGAAGTGACGGCTCACAGAGCGGGTGACGATTCAACCAGTGGTTGGTTTGTCGTCAGTGATGATACTTTGAGTGTGAATCTTCTTGATTACACCAATGGCAATTTTGCTGTTCTGGCAGACAGCGTTCTGGCTGCAGGCCAGTACACCCAGGTGCGCCTGCTGTTGACGGAAAACAACACAGTGGTGGTTGAAGGGGAAACCCACGAACTGGAAATCCCCAGTGGATCGACTTCGGGATTGAAATTGAACCATCCGTTCACCATTGAAGAAGGGCTGACCTATTCCGCCACCCTGGATTTCGATGCCGAGCGTTCCATTCACCAGCTGGGTAATGGCGACTATAAGATGACACCGGTGATTCGTATCGTGGTGGACGCTACAAGCGGCAGCATATTCGGCACCATCGATCCGGTGGATGCCCGTGCCCAGATCATGACCGTTGTGGGCGAAGACACCGTCTCGACCTACGCCGATACTTTGACTGGCGAATTCCGGCTGATGTCTTTACCGGTGGGGCTTTACGATGTGGAAATTGCCGCCACTGTGGGAGACTACCGTGACACCACGTTGACGGGAATCCAGACTATTGCCGAGGGCGAGACGGATCTGGGAACGGTCATTCTGGAAGAAATCGAGTAATAGCGAGAATTTTTTCTGGCAATTGACATGAATTAGCCTTTTTCTGGGCGGAGGTGCTAAACCTCCGCCCGATTTATTTGCTATGTGAAGGAAGTGTTTTTTTGGAATTGATCGTCAACAATTTACTCATTCCCATCGAACAGGATGGTCCGGATGAATACGTTCGGGCCGCAGCTTCTCATTTAAAAACTGACATTAAAGAAATCTCGCTTGGCCGAATCCTCAGCAAAGCCCTCGACCTGCGCAACCAGGATCAATTGTATTATAAAGTTTCACTGACAGTTCTGGTGGACGGAGATTTTGCGAATCACCTGGAATTGACTGAATACACAGAACCCGAACACCCCATTTCTCATGCTCCCAGTAAATTGGAAAGACCGATCATCGTCGGTTTTGGTCCGGCGGGAATGTTTGCGGCCTTGGAGTGCCTTGAAAGAGGAGTCAAGCCAGTCATTTTTGAAAGAGGGAAAAAGATTGATGAGCGCAGAGCCGATGTTCAACAGTTCATCAAAAAACGCAGACTGAATCCCGAATCGAATATCCAATTTGGTGAAGGTGGGGCCGGATCTTTTTCCGACGGCAAACTCTTTTCCCGAAGAAATAACAACTCCAGCCACACCAACCGCGTGCTGAAAACTTTTGTAAAATTTGGGGCTCCTCCTGAAATCGAGTTCATCGCCAAGCCCCATTTGGGCACTGATGTTTTGTGCACAATCGTGAAAAACATCAGACTTCATATCCTCGAAAGAGGAGGGGAAATTCATTACGATTCAAAAATGACCGACCTTGTTATTTCTGATGGCAAAGCCCTGGGGATTGTGATCAATGGCCAGCAGGACTTTTTTTCCTCAAATATCTTTCTGGCTCTGGGGCATTCTGCCCGTGACACTCTGGAAATGTTGAAGACTCAGGGTGTTTCCATGCAGCAGAGACCGGTTTCAGTGGGTGTGAGAATTGAGCATCCTGTGGAAACCATCAATCTTATGCGGTATGGAGGGAAATACCGGGACTATCCGGGTTTGGGTGCTGCCACTTATTCACTGAATTACACTAACCGCCGGGCCAGCAAAGGGGCCTATACTTTTTGCATGTGCCCCGGGGGAGAAATCGTCAACGCCTCATCCAGCCAGGGGATGCTGGTGATAAACGGGATGAGCTACTCCACACGATCATCACCATTTTCAAATGCCGCCCTGATCGTCAGTTGTCACACCAGTGATTACCCGTCGGATGATCCTTTGGCCGGGGTGCAGTTTCAAAAAGAAATCGAGCGCAAAGCTTTTGACGCCGGGGGAGGCAGTTGGGCAGCACCTGCCCAGAACCTGTTGAATTTTCTGGGCCACGAAAACTCTGACAAGCTGAATGAAAACTCATTCAAAATGGGAGTCGTGCCCGCCGACCTGAAGGAGATTTTCCCTGCATTTGTCACCGAGCATCTGCTGGCAGCTTTTGAGAAGTGGAAAAACCAGGTGCCGTTGTTTATTTCTGAGCAGGCACTTTTGCTGGGAGCCGAAACCAGGACCTCTTCCCCGGTGCGAATCAACCGGTCTGAGAAGTATGAATCGATCAATATTCAAAACCTGCATCCCATTGGTGAAGGATCAGGTTATACTGGGGGCATCACAAGTTCAGCCGTGGACGCCATCAAGGCGGTTGAACTTGTTGGGTCATTGTGAAGGTGTATGGATATGAAAATTTCAAAAGACCAGAATGCAAAGGTTGATTGACCGTGGAATTATTGGCTCCTGCCGGAAATCTGGAAAAACTCAAATGGGCAGCTGTTTATGGTGCCGACGCCGTTTATTTTGGCACCACATTCGGCTCGCTGCGCAGCTTTGCCGGCAACTTCAGCCTGGAGGATGCTGAGGCTGGTCTGAAGTACCTGCATGAGCACGGCAAGAAAGGTTACATCACTCTCAACATCTACCCTTTCTCCCATGAATTCCCCCGGATCATCGAGCTGGTGCGCAGCCTCGATGCCATGGGGGCCGATGCCTTCATCGTGGCCGATCTGGGTGTACTGTTTGCCCTGCGTGAACTGAACCTCAAGGCCAAACTTCACATCAGCACCCAGGCCAGCACCACCAATGCCCGGGCGGTTCTGGCCTACGGAGAGCTGGCCGCCAGCCGGGTGAATTTGGCGCGAGAACTTTCGCTGGAGCAAATTCAGGACATTCAATCCGAAGTGGGCGCCCAGGTTGAAACCGAAGTTTTCATCCACGGAGCCGTGTGTTTCAGCTACTCCGGCCGCTGCGCCATCAGCGACTATCTCACCGGGTATCAGGCCAACCGCGGCGAGTGCAAGCAACCTTGCCGCTGGAAATTTGCCCTGGTGGAAGAGAAACGGCCCGGCCAGGTCATGCCCTATTTTGAAGATGAGCGGGGATCATATTTTTTCAACTCCCGGGAGCTGGCTCTGTTTGAATATGTGCCGCGGTTGAAGGCCGCCGGGGTATCGTCCATTAAAATTGAAGGCCGGATGAAATCCATTCATTACATCGCATCCACTGTTTCATTTTACCGAAAAATTATTGATGGCTGGCAGGTGGGTCAGGAGGAAGCCCTTTCCCTGTTGAGCCGCATTCCCAACAGAGGGTATTCCCAGGGGTTCATGAAAGGCAGTATCAATGCTGATGATTATCAGCAGGATGAAAGCCGTTCCCACAGTGAGTCCATCTTTGTGGGGAATGTTCTTGAGAAGGATGATGATGGCCGCACCGTGGTGGAGGTTCGCAATAAAATCACCGCTGGTGATGTCCTGGAAATACTCCGGCCTGATGGGTCATTCGGGAACATCACCATGCCGGACAGTTTGCTCACCACTTTGGATGAGAGGGTTCAGGTGGTGAACAATTCCCAGTTCCTTGTTCTTGAAAAACCGTTGCCACCCTTCACGGTACTGCGCCGGCTGTCACCCATGGCCTGATTGACTTTTAAGCCGTTTTGTGTATGGTAGGTGACTGAACTGGGAGAGTTCGGGGAGTGGTGTGGTTGATCCTGCGATAGGTTACATATGCCGTCAAATGACTCGAATCCTAAACTTTCTGCTGAACTGGAACATCTGAAAAGCCAG
>JAOZJV010000059.1:8048-11427 GCA_029935695.1 Candidatus Krumholzibacteriia bacterium
AATTCTGGAAATTTTACCCGACCACATTATGCTCCTCGACGTTGATGGTATCATCCTGGATATCAATCACGCCGCTGCCGGTCTGACTATTGAGGGGGTCATTGGCACTCCCATTTTCCAATACATGGATGAAGATAATTCTGCTTCGGCCGCCAGTTGCCTGAAGAGTGTGTGGGAAACGGGCCAGCCCGCTTCCTATGAGACGACCTTCCAGGTAAAAGAAGGTGTGGTACAGTTTTTTGAGACCAAAGTTGCTCTTTTTGAAGAAAATGGAGCACGGGTCGGGCTTTTGGCCGAGTCCAGGGACATCACCGTGCTTCACCAAACCATGAGTGATTACAAGACCCAGACCGAAGCTCTCAACCAATCCCAGCAGCTTGCCAATATCGGCAGCTGGGATCTGGAAACTGCCACTGGAAACCTGTCCTGGTCAGACCAGGTGTACGAGATCTTCGGCCTGTCTTCCGCAGAATTCAAAGCTACTTACGAAGCATTTCTGGAATCCATTCATCCTGATGACCGGGAAATGGTGAACAAGGCCTATTCAGAAGCGGTGGCCAATAAGACTCTTTACGATGTGGTGCACCGGGTTCTGCGTCCCGATGGATCTGTGCGAGTGGTGAGAGAAACATCCAGGGATTTGCTGGATTCATCCGGTGAAGTGGAGAGGTCTTTGGGCATTGTTCATGACATCACCGATCAGCATACCATTCAGAAGGCCCTTGAAGAGAAGGAACGGTTTCTCTCCACTCTGGTGGCCAATGTTCCCGGCCTGGTGTACCGATGCCTGAATTCACCCGACTGGCCCATGGAGTACCTCAGCCCGGGGTGTTTTGAGTTGACGGGATATCATCCTTCAGAATTGATGGTCCCATCAAGCCGAACTTTCAGCTCCATCATCCACCCTGAAGATTCTCAGAAGCTCTGGGCGGATGTTCAAAAGGCTTTGGACGATAAAGTCTTTTTTGAGCTGACTTACCGCATCATAACAGCCCAGGGGAAGGAACGCTGGGTTTGGGAACGAGGCCAGGGGATCTATGATCAGCAGGGAGAGGTGCTGGCCATTGAAGGTTTCCTGACCGACTATTCAAAAATAAAATTTGAGCAAAAGAACCGACTGGATCTGGAACGCAAGGTCATGGAAAACCAGAAACTGGAGAGTTTGGGATTGATGGCCGGGGGGATTGCCCACGATTTCAACAATCTGCTGACGATTATTCTGGGTAATGCCAATTTGGCTTTGGAGGATATTTTACCGACTTCTCCGGTTCGGGATTATCTAAGGAAAATTGAAATTGCCTCTCAGCGTGCATCAGATCTGGCATACCAGATGCTGGCTTATTCCGGGCACAGCCAGTTTGTCATTGAGGCCATTGACATCAATGATCTGTTGCTGGAGATGACACAGATGATGGAGATTTCAATATCCAGAACCGGCTCTCTGGCGATGGAGTTGGGGGATGACCTTCCCAGGTTTGAAGGCGATGTCACCCAGGTTCGTCAGGTGGTCATGAATCTAATTTCCAATGCTTCTGAGTCGGTGGAAGATCTGCACGCAACCATCAAAGTCTCATCGGGATCCATGTGGTGTGACAGGGCTTACCTTGATGGAGTCTGCGCTACTCATCTCATGAGGTACGAAGATCCCGTTGCTGAAGGCCAATATGTTTTTTTTGAAGTGACTGACACCGGTTCCGGGATGGATTCAGAAATTCTGGACAGGATTTTTGATCCGTTTTTCACTACTAAGTTCACCGGTCGCGGATTAGGTCTGGCCGCGACCCTGGGAATCATTCGCGGCCACCGGGGAACCTTGCTTGTCACGTCGAAACCGGGTATGGGAACAACCTTCAAGGTTTTGTTTCCTTCCAGCGAGAAGAAATCATCTTCCACGAGCACTTCAGAGTCAGAATGCACAGACAAGACCTGGCTGGGAAGCGGTCTGGTGCTCTATGCGGATGATGAAGTGTTGGTTCGGGATCTGGGCCAGGCCATGCTTGTGCGCATGGGTTTTGAGGTCATCGCGGTTCCTGACGGCAAGGAAGCTGTCCGGCAATTTAAAAATCACGCCGAGGAGATTGCACTGGTTTTGCTGGATTTAACCATGCCCCACATGAATGGGGTTGAGGCTTTCCGGGAAATTTCAGCACACAATCCTGAAACCAAAGTGATCTTGTGTTCCGGATTCACGGAAAATGAAGCCAACCTCGATGAGGTGGGCGCCAAGTTTTCCGGTTATTTGCACAAGCCCTTTACTATGGCGGAATTACTCCGAGAAATAAAAAAAGTCCTGTGTTGAAGCACTCCTAATAGTGGAACCCGCTGCCCCCGATGAATTCCCTCAGCAAGGACGTTGGCGGCACCTGGCTGGCGTCCACAGGCAGCAACAAACTCAGAAGGTCAATGAGGGATCGGGCCAGGCCATAATTCTTATCATCCGGATCCACCGCCGCCAAACGTGGCTCAGCCCACAACTTCAAAACAGCCAACTCATAAGTCAGCCCCGAATTGAAAAATAAATCGGCATGGTTTTGGAAGGGAAAGATGTGTTTCTCTTCACCGAGCCGAACTTTTGGCCAACGGGCCAATGTCTCACTGGCTGGGTATCCCCGGAACTGAGCATCCCGAACAATGCGCCGGAAAAGCCGGGTGTCGGTGGTTTTGATGTAACTGTAATTGTCGATGTTCATGTGGCAGAGGGCCGAGACGTAAATCCGCAGTTTCTGCTCATCGCTGATAGCAGGTGTCAGCTTGGGGTTGAGGGCGTGGATGCCTTCCACCAGCAGGGGCATGCCTTTTTCCAAAACTGTCGGCGTCTCGCCGATTGAACCCATCCCTGTGTGAAAATTGTAGGTGGGAAGATACACTGGCTGACCGGCCATCAGGGCCTTGAGGTGCTCATTGAAGAGATCCACTTTCAAGGCGTCGATGGATTCATAATCGTAGTCGCCATCTTCATCCAGAGGCGTATCGGCCCTGTCCACAAAATAATTATCCAGGCTCAGGGCGAAAGGCCGCAAACCCAGCACTCTCAACTGGATGGCCAGGCGTTTGGCGCTGCTGGTTTTGCCGCTGCTGGAGGGACCGGCCAGAAGAATGAGGCGGCCTTCATGGGTCATGTCGCCCACCTGGTCGGCGGCGTCCACAAAAAATCGGCTGTGGCGGGCTTCGGAAATCTGCACCAGATCGCTGGTCTGGCCGTTGACGATGTACTCGTTCATGTGCCCGGCATCCTGCACACCGAGCTGCGCACTCCAGGTGGAGTATTTCCGCATGGTGGTCAGCAGTTTGGACTGGGGGACATAGGTGGGGATCATTTCCGGATCCCGCTTCACGTTGGTCATCAAAACAAAACCAGGGGCTTCAGGGACCAGGCGGC
>JAOZJV010000537.1 GCA_029935695.1 Candidatus Krumholzibacteriia bacterium
CTGGGCCCTGATCATCCCGACGTGGCCGCCACCCTCAACAACCAGGGTGTGGTTTTGACTGAATTTGGAGACTATTCTGCTTCAGCGAAATTGCACCGGCGGGCCCTGGCCATCCGCGAAAAATATTTTGGGCCCAATCATGAATGGGTGGGGGAGTCGCTGAACAATCTTTCCAATCAGATGGGGTATTTGGGTCATTACGATGAGGCCCTGGCCATGGGTGAGCGAGTCCTTCAGATTTGGGAAACCCGACAGGGCACAGGGTATCCCCGTTACTGGTGGGCCAAGATGAATCTGGGTATTACTTACCTTGATATGGGTGACCTCTCCAGTGCCCTGCCCTTGCTCGAGTCAACCCTCAGCGGCCTTGAAAATATTTACGGGAGTCAAAATCCCAACCTTTGTTTTGCGTTGGACGCTTTGGCCAGCTGCCAATATGAAATGGGCGATTTTCAGACTGCTTTGGACATTTATACAAGATCTCTGGCCCTGGGTGATGATGCCTTCGGTGTGAACAACTATGAAAATGCCGACACCATTGCCCAGCAGGGAAAGTGCCTTATGGCCCTGGGGCAATTGGATGAAGCCCTTGAGCGGTTGAATCTGAGTCTGCAAATTTGGGAGGATTACCTGGACCAGGACAACGCCCTGATATGCGAACAACTCAACCGCCTGGCCGATTTGTATCTGCTGAGAAACGATCCCCGGCAGGCGCAAATTCAAGCTGCTCGCTCAAGGAAAATCTGCCGGAAAGATTTGGGCGCCAAACACCCTCTTTTGGCGGTGTCGACCTATCTTGAGGCTCGGGCTCAACGGGATCTGGGCAACCTGCAGTCTGCCCTCGACCTGGCGCTGGAAGCCGAAAATATCAGCCGCAACCATCTGCTTCAAACCATGCCCGTGTTGTCTGAAAGTCTGGCCCTGGATTATGCCGGAAGTCGCATTGATGGTTTGGATCTGGCCGTGTCGGTTTTGGATGATGGGGAATCGGGCCAAAGAACCTGGCAGGTCTGGGATTCGGTGATCCGGTCCCGGTCCGTGGTGCTGAATGAATACACATCCCGCAACCGGAGTTTGGTGCAGGGTGATGACCCTCTGGCCTCTGCCCTCCTTGACAGCTCACGGGTGTTGCGTGAACGCCTGGCCAACCTCACTTTGCGGGGGCCGGGTTGGGAAGACGTATCAGTCTATCAGCAGCTTCTGAGTGAAACCGATACGGATTTGATGGCCATCGAACGACAACTGTCCCTGCACAATTCCAGCTTCCGGAAAAAACAATCCGATCATGAAAACGGGTTGGCTCAAGTGGTTGAATCATTGCCCGAGGGATGCGCCCTGGTGGCTTTCAAGCGCTGCGATGAAGAAAGTATGGATCCATCCTACAAGGTGTTCATCCAGAGTGACGCCGCAGCAGCACCTATTGTCCGGGACCTGGGAAATGCGGAAATCATTGATGCCGCGGTGACAGCCTGGCGTGACCAGGTCTCTCTTGGTGTCAGGCTCGTGGAGCCTGCCGAAAACAGCCTTGAGCCCCAAACGATTTCTCGAGGGTTTTTGAAAGTTTCTCAGAACCATGAAGACCAACTGAAGGCCTACTTTGCAGCCGGTTCCCAGTTGCGGCGTCTGGTGTGGGACCCTTTGGAGGCAGACCTTGGCACAGCCCAAATAGTTTTCCTGGTGCCCGATGGCAGTCTCCATCTGGTGAGCTTTCCATCATTGCCTCTGGCTGAGGACCGCTTCCTGGTGGAAGACGGCCGGCTCCTGCATCTGCTCACGTCGGAAAAAACCCTCATCAGGGAAAGGGAAATACAGGAAAGCAGCGGGCAACTTCTGGCTGTTGGAGGTCCCGATTTTCAATTGTCGGGAAATTCTTCAGCGTCTTATTCCATTCGTCGCGAAAAGGCGCTGGGAAACGGTCTGGAGGATATCGTATTTTCTTCTCTGCCCCATGCCCGATCTGAAGTGGAACGCATTGGAAGCCTCTGGTCTGCCCAGGGTCGGCACGCCATTATTCTGTCAGGCCCCGAGGCCACGGAAGCACATCTGAAAATGGCTTTGCCCCATACCCAGGTTCTTCATTTGGCCACACACGGGTATTTTCTGGCCAAAAATGAAAACGGGTGGGACAACCCCTTGATTCGTTCAGGTCTGGCCCTGGCCGGGGCTAACGGCTGGCAACAGGCGACAAGTGGCGATAATGATGGTATTCTCACCGCTCAGGAAGTGGCAGCCCTGGATCTGACCCAGGTGCAGTGGGCTGTCTTGTCTGCCTGCGACACCGGACTGGGCGATCTCGACGCCCGAGGCGAGGGAGTTTTCGGCCTGTGCAGAGCCTTCAGCCTGGCAGGAGCCGGCACGGTGATCATGAGTTTGTGGTCCGTGGATGACCAATGGGCCCGGCACTGGATGGATGCCCTTTATCAGGCTCGCTGGGTTGACGGTCAAAGCACTGTCTCTGCTGTGAATCGGGCCTCCTGTGAAGTCCTGGCCCAGCGACGAGCCGCAGGCCAAAGCGCACACCCTTATTACTGGGCTGGTTTCGTGGCCGCCGGAGATTGGCGATAAATTTGTCAGAAGTCCACAACATCTGCACTGATGGCCAGGATCGGGAGGAAGAAGCTCTCGTCGACGGTCTGACTGCAAGGAATCCCAGCAGTGTGAATGACTTCCTTCGCCGCACCCACCGGCCGGTTTACGCCATGACCGCCCGCCTGAGCGTTGATCCGGATCAGCGCCACGACTGGTGCCAGGAAATCCTCTTGAAAATCATCGATGAAATGGCCGCGGGACGCTTTGTCTACCAGCATCCAGGCTGTTTCTGGTCCTGGTTCCAGATGCGGGCCAATTTTTTGCTGATCAATCTCTACCACAAGGACAAAAAGCACAATGACCGCTGGAGCACTGGAGAAATCGGAGCTGCCCTGGTGGAAAAAATGCCCTTGAAAAACAATGCTGACCCCTTGTTTATTCTGG
>JAOZJV010000538.1 GCA_029935695.1 Candidatus Krumholzibacteriia bacterium
GTGGAAAGGCTGATCTTCAACGATCACCAACGATTGTTTCACCAGACTCTCCACGCCGCGCAGATTGGAAATATCATCCACACAACAAAGGGAAACAGCCACACCTTCACGGCCAGCCCGTGCAGTGCGACCAATGCGGTGAATGTAGTTTTCTGCATCTTCGGGAATTTCGTAGTTGATGACATGAGAGATGTCATCTACATCAATACCCCGGGCCACAATATCGGTGGCCACAAGGACCCGCACTTTGCCCTTGGTGAATGCATCGAGGGCTTTCTGCCGTTGGCTCTGGGTTTTGTTGGAATGGATGGCGTCGGCCTTGACGCCATTGCGTTCCAGAAAACGCGCCACCTGAGAGGCCACAACTTTGGTCCCGGTGAAAACCAGAACCCTTTGCACATCCTCCCGATTCAGAAGATCCAACAACAGACTGGTTTTGTGCTCTTTTTCCACAAACATCACCTGTTGTTCAATGTTGTCAGCCACTGCAGCCGGCGGAGCCACCGCCACACTTTGGGCATCGGTCTGGATGGTGGAAGCCAGGCTGCGCACACCAGCGGTCATGGTGGCCGAGAACAGCAGAGTCTGGCGCGGCTTGGGCACATTATCGGCAATGCGGCGCACGTCGTGCACAAAACCCAGGTCGAGCATACGGTCGGCTTCGTCCAGAATCAGAAACTCAACCTCATCCAGGATGATGGCTTTGCGTTCGATCAGGTCCAGCAGACGACCAGGTGTGGCCACCACAAAATCAACACCACGGCGCAAGGATTCGATTTGCGGGCCGATGGCAATACCCCCCACCACAACACAGGTGCGGGTATCGGAGTAGCGTCCGTATTCGTTGATGTTTTCATCAATCTGCAGGGCCAATTCACGCGTTGGTGTGAGGATTAAAACCAGGGGTGGATCGCCGGGACCATATTCGCGGGTGCCAATATCATCGATGAGCGGCAAGGTAAAAGCAGCCGTTTTGCCCGTGCCTGTCTGGGCGCTGGCAATCAGATCGTGACCCTCGGCGACGATGGGAATGGCAGCCATTTGGATGGGCGTGGGTTCGGTGTAGCCGATATCGGCCAACGCGCGCAAGACGGGCTGACTCAGCCCGAGTTCATTAAAGCTTGGTGTAGACATGGGTTCCTGTTTCGTTGATCCGGGATCTGCGGCAGCTTCATATCGGATGGGGCGCTGGGAGGCCCGGGTGCCGAGGGGCATGCAAAAAATCGCGGCAGCTTTTTTGGCGGTCAACCAGTGGACCGCTCGTGTCTGGACTTTCTTAGTTGGGGGGAATATAGGCTTCTGATGGGTTATTTGCAACAGAACTCCGGTTTGGAGGCATTTCAGAACACCTTCCCCCTGCATTTCCAAAATGAAACCTCTCGATTAATTGTCCATTTAGTATCAGTTTAGAGAGATCTAAAGAGGATGTCACCCCCCGGGGGGTTGATTTTTTATGTGGTTTTTTAAATCAAGGCTCTCGTAAGGACAAGATGTTCAGCAAGACCCACCAACTGATCCACCGTTCAATATCCCGTGGCTGGCCCGGCACCCACGGAGCCATCACCTTGCGTTGGGCCATGCTTCAGCGATCTTCTTTTAAAAAATTGTCCAACATGCTGGCAGTGAAAATTCAGAAAAGATTGCAGCGTGAAACGATTTCCGCCTGGCCTTATCGCTACAAAATCGATCCCACCAACCACTGCAACCTGCATTGCCCGCTGTGCCCCACCGGCCTGAAACATTCCTTCCGGAAAAAAGGGATGATGCCCTTGGCCGAGTTCAGAAAAATCATCGATCAGATTTCTCCCCACGCCCTTTTGCTGGATCTCTTTGGTTGGGGCGAGCCCATGCTTCATCCCGATATTTTCCACATGATCCGTTGCGCCACCGACCAGGGCCTCTTTGTGCGCATGAGCAGCACTCTGGATCAGGTCACGCACCAGCAACTGGAGCAGTTGGTTGACTCAGGTCTTGATGCCCTGATCGTGGCCATGGACGGCAGCGACGCCACAACCCATGGAAAATTTCGGGCCGGTGGTGATTTGTCACAAGTGATCAGCGCCGTTGAAACCATGGTGGCCATCAAACAAAAACAAGGTGGGACAGGGCCGCACATCACCATCCGCATGCTTATCAACCGGCACAATGAGGACCAGATTCACGAGGTCAAAAAAATTGCTGCTGATTTGGGTGTTGATGCCTTCACGGTGGGTCATATTGCCATCAACACTCACGACGATCGGCAAGCGGAACATTGGCTGCCGCGGCAGTCCCCCATCATGGCTTATGGGCAGTTCAGAAAAAATCAGGGATCATGCAGCGATCTCTGGGAATCACTGGTCATTAATTACGATGGCGCAGTGTCCCCATGTTGCTGGCAGTATCATGAAAAAACGGATATCGGAAACTGCTTCACTGCGCCAGTTGAAGAAATTTGGAATTCACCAGAAATGGTGGCGGCCAGGCGTTTGGTTCTGGGCAGAAATGTGAGCGAAGAATTCCAGGGTATTGCGTGCCGCCAATGCCAGGGAGCGCCCGACTATCTGAAGTAATATTACCGATGAACCCCAGCTGCTTCACCACCTGTGCGCTCTACAAATTCCAGATACGTTCCTTCATACACCAAGGGTGCCTCGGCAGGAATATCCGCACCATCACCCGGACGCAGTTCCAGAACCCGGTTGCTCAATCCCTTCAGGAATGTCCGATCATGACTGACAAAGAGCATGGTTCCTTCGAAATCGGAAAGAGCAGCCACCAGCATTTCCTTGGTCTCCAGATCGAGATGGTTAGTGGGCTCATCGAGGATAAGGAAGTTGGGAGGATCGAACAGCATGATGGCCAGAACCAGGCGTGATTTTTCACCACCCGAAAGAAGGCGTGTGCGCTTATCCACATCATCGCCGCTGAAATGGAATGCACCCAGAAGGTTGGAGATGGGCCCGCGACCTTCAGCGGGAAAGGCCA
>JAOZJV010000539.1 GCA_029935695.1 Candidatus Krumholzibacteriia bacterium
TCAACAAAGTTCACCACGGCATTTTCAGTCAGGATTTCAGACAGGTCATAGTACTCGGTGTACTCGCCGCCGATGATGTCAAGGATGTCGCCGACAACATAGTCGGTGGGACCGTAAACCCAGATGCCATTATAAGCACCACTGGGCTCTTCGCTCACGTAAACACCGTTGTAACGCACGGCCACGACTTTAACGTGGGTCACGTCAAGAATGTCACCAGGAGTGTAAACACCGGTCTGGATGTCATAGATGCTGGCAGCCTGGGCGCCAGCGGCGATAAGAACAAACAGCAAGGCAATAGCGATGCGCTTCATGTTGTAATCCTCCAAAAAACAGTTTCTAGCTTGCGGTCCCATCCTGGAAGAAATTCCGGCAGGGAATGGAAAAAATGCTCGGGTCAAACGGGTGGTTCTCTCCGAACGAGATATGAGTATAACATAAATGGCGCTATTTTGCACTAAAAAAAGACTATATTGCAAATTTTCGACTGCACACGGGATGGCTCCACCGAGAACCATCCCCTTGTTTTTCTCATTCAAAATGATCTACTGGTACAAAGCCTTCAATGCATCCCAGGTGGTGTTTTCGGTGCTCACCACACAGTTAAGCATCATGTGATGCCCATCCCAAATCATCTGAGCCACCCCAAAACCTTCCACATAATAGTCGGTCCAATACAACATGGTACCATCGTAATTCTGAGCGACACCCACGACGTACGCATACCTGTCTTCACCACAGAATGTCATTTCACCTTCCATTGTGCAGGTGAAAGTCATTTCCAGAGGCAAATTGTTGCAATGGTAGTTCCACTGGGTCCCGGCCGCCAAGGGGCTTTGAACAATGCAGATGGGAGGAATCACATCAGTGTAGGACATCCCTCCGTTAAAACTGACACGATGATTAAAAATGCTGCCTTCGGCGTCTCGGCTCTGAAGCCAGACGGTGTGATTGGTCAAAATATCATCGGCCCAGGTTTCAAGATGATGGGAATCATAATCACCCACTGGTTCACCGGCATACCTGCGCATTTCAAAGGTTGGGTCATCCGGTTCGAAATACCAGTGGCTGCAGTTGGGGTCCTGGGGATCACATGGCAAATAGTTTGGGACCTGAGCCCACAGAACAGACGCTGTAAAGCAAAGCACAAGGGTGATGAATAGCAGTTTCTTCATTTTATTCCCTCCGGGTTTGACAGGAGCATCCCTACTCCTTTACAAATGAGTCGCCCATATTTTCCTTGAAAACATGGTTCCCTATCTTACAGTGCGAAATTTAGGGGTGTTTACCTTCAATGTTTTTTAAAAAAGGACGTGAGATGATGTCCCACAGCCACGAATCCCAAGCAGTTGTTTCCTCAAAAGAGCGCTTTGCAGTGGGTTTTCTGGCTTTGGCAGCACTTGGAGCCGGTCACATCTACCTCGGAAACATCAAACGCGCATTTCTGGTGGTTGGAATTTCACTTATTGTGGAGAGTCTTGCCTTGGTGATGATGGCCAGTCCTGCAGGCCCGGCCTGGCGTATGTATCTGAGCATTTTCATGATGGTGTCAATTCCGATTCTCGTTCTCGTGGATGTGCTTCGCTTGAGTCACTCCGGAAAATCCAAAATGCCGGGTAAGAGTCCCGGCCGAATCGTTCTGACACTCATTTATGCTGTCTGTATCCTGATCCTGCTCAATGGGGGAACGTCCTGGATCAAAGCCCATTATATCCAGGCCTTCAGGATGCCATCTGGTGGAATGATGCCGAATCTCCTGATTGGTGATTTTTTCTATGTGGACAAAGGAGCCTACAATTCCCGTGAGCCGGTGAAGGGTGAAATTGCAGCTTTTCATTATCCCAAGGACCCAAGCATTACGTACATCAAACGCATTGTCGGAGTGCCGGGAGATATGATCGAATTGCGGGATGAAATCTTGTATGTCAATGGAGAGAAAGTGACGTCCGAATATCTTTCCGAGCCTGCAGAAGAAAAAACAAGAAAAGAAGTTTTCCCTGATCATGCGTATGAGGTTTTGTATAGTTCCTCCAAGGGCAGGACCAAGGAGCAGGAACCATTCATGGTGCCTGACAATCAATATTTCTGCCTTGGCGACAACCGGAATAATTCCGCTGACAGCCGGTATTGGGGCGCCCTGTCCCGAGAATATTTAATCGGTCCAGCCACCCACATTTATTACTCCTGGGATGCCAGAGAGTCTTCAATACGGTGGGATCGTATTGGAAAACGCATCCAGTAAGGAGTGCATTTCATAGGCAGCCTGCGTACAATAAAAGCCGTATCAACCTTTTCGTTTATGAGCCCCCGGTGTGATCACCGCACCAGCAACAGCTTCCGGGTTTGTAATATTTCCCCGGTGCGCAGCCGGGCAAAATACACACCACTGCTGAGCTGGCGTCCCTGCCCATCATTTCCTAACCACATCACCGAATGATCTCCGGCGCCGTAAACCTGGCTGACCAGAACAGTGACCAGTCTTCCGTGCAGGTCGTAAATGCCCAGTTCAACGGAAGCTGCTTCCGGCAAAGAGAAGCCGATGCTTGTGCGTGGATTAAACGGATTGGGCCAAACCCCGGTGATGCCGGCAACCTTGGGCAATCCTTCGTCTGCAGCGGCCGACAAAACATCTGAAGCCAGAGCCCAGATCTCTACATCATCAATGTTCCAGCCGCAGTAACGCCAGCCACTATCGGTGGTGCCCATGGTCCAGCGCAGATAGAGCGTTTCCTGTCCATCAGCCACCGCCGACAGATCCAGTTCAATGGCTTGCCATGAGCTGTCTGTTACATCACCGTCGTTGGTCCACACAGTGGTCCAGTTCACGCCGTCGTTGCTGGCCCGAACGTAGGCATGATCGTAAACCGCCTGCTCAACCCCGAGCCAGCGGCGGAAGCGCAGCCCGACGCTGTACAGCTGGGAACAATAGATGGCGCCGCAGGTCAGGTGACGCTCCGGC
>JAOZJV010000060.1 GCA_029935695.1 Candidatus Krumholzibacteriia bacterium
AGGGCACCACGCCTGTGTCGCCGACTGGTTTGGCGGATTGCATGTCTACGACATTTCTAATTTGAGAGACCCTGTCCTGCTGGCAACCCTGGCCACCGGAGACGCCGCCTGGCATGTGGAAATCAGTGGTGACAGAGCCTATGTGGCTGACCGGTATGCAGGCCTGCTCATCGCCGACATCTCAACCCCGGACCAACCCCAGGTCCTTGGGACTTTTGCAACTCCTGACCGCGCCGTCGGGCTCAGTGTTGCCGGCAATATTGCACTGGTCGCCTGCTGGGAATCTGGCCTGCAGGTGATCAATGTGGCCAACCCGGCTGCTCCGGTGCTGGTTTCTGATTACCCTTCCCTCGATGGGTCCGTTGGCGTCACACTCAATGCAGATATAGCCTGGCTTGCCGATTGGGACGGTGGCCTGCAATCATTAAACCTTCAAGGGCCCGAAACCTCCCCCGTTATCACCACCATGGAAGCCCTGCAGCACGCGCGGGCTGTTGTTGTTGAAGATGATATTGCCTATGTGGCCGAGGGCCTTGGTGGATTGCGCATCGTTGATATTTCAGATCCTTTACTCCCTTTCGTATTAGGAACAGCTGATACCCCCAGTGACGCCATGGATGTTGTGATTTCCGGTCAATACGCCTTTGTTGCTGACCGGTGGTCCGGCCTTCAGGTGATCGATATTTCTGATCCCGGCGACCCGGTTGTTGTTGCATCGGTCGATACTCCCGGCGAAGCCCGGAACCTGGATATCAGGCAGGATCATGTTTTTATTGCTGACTGGGATGGAGGCGTTCAGGTTGTGCTGATAGCCGAACCTGAGGCACCGGTTTTGGTTGGCAGTGTGATGACCCATGATTTAGCCTGGGATATCTTCATCGATGGTCACTACGCCTATGTTGCAGACCGCTATTCGGGTCTCACGGTCCTGGACATCCAACAGCCCCATCAGCCTTTGCTTGTGGGAAACAGACTCACCACCGACCGTGCAGTGAGCCTCACTGTTGTGGACAATGTGGCCTATGTGGCTGTGTGGGATGGTGGTCTGGAGATCTTTGACATCTCCCAACCTTCTGCACCAACACGCCTGGTTACCCAACCTGTTTCAGGAGGCACTGTGGGCGTTTCAGTCTTCGGTGAAATCTGTTATGTGGGAACCTATTACGATGGGGTCCATATCCTGAATGTTGAATATCCTGAAACACCGTGGGCCATTGGCAATCTTGAAACCCAGGGCTACGCTATTCGACCCGCCTGGGTAAACGAAGTGATACTGGTGCCTGATTTCGATTCCGGCTTAATTGTGGCCCGTGCTCAGTGCAGTGATTATAGCCCCAGTCCCGATCCAAATTACCTTTCTCCGGTGCCATCTGTTGCAAAGGACCTGATGAAGGTTTTCCCCAATCCCTTCAATCCCAAGACCACCATTTCTTTTTCCCTCGAAAGATCCAGCCGTGTGGAAATTGCTGTCTATGATCTGCGAGGCAGACTGGTTCAGCAGCTTGTTTCCGGTGAGTTTGGAGGAGGGCCGCACAGTGTTTCATGGCTGGGGCGCGACGCCACAGGTCAGGCAGTATCCACCGGGTCTTATCTTGTGCGCCTCAGAACTGATCGCACCACTTCTTCACAAAAAATTCTCTTGGTTCGTTGATTGCCGTTTCCCCGGTTCCTGCTGAATGGTCGCACAAAAAAACCTGCGCAATACACGGGGCAAAAAGCCTCAGGTCTGCGCAGGTTCTTTTATAATACTCACTCAACAGGGACGAACAACCTTACCGTCGCCCACCTCGCTGGGTCTTCTTTTCAAACTCCGCAATCAAATCCTTACCACTGTCCAAACTCACCACCCGGAAATCCTCCACATGCAGGGTCGGATCATCCAGCACATTCAACTCAATCTTGAATGTCGTGCAAAGATCACGGAACTGCTCGGGCCTCTCCTCAAGCAGATAAAGCGCCAACACAGGATTAGCCTGAATCTGCAACCGCGTCTCCTTGGTCACAATGGCAATGCGGTGAATCAAGCGCTCAATTTTACTGCTCATGGTCTCCATGGACAGCACTTTGCCGACGCCAGTGCAGTAAGGGCAATCGTCGGACAGTTGGCTCTCCAGGCTGGGACGCACTCGCTGGCGGCTCATCTCCACCAGACCGAGACCACTGACCTGGAATACCTTATGGCGGGCACGGTCGCGTTTCAAATGCTGGCGCATGTCATTGAACAGACGCTTGCGGTTGCCTTCGCTCTCCATGTCGATGAAGTCGATGACGATGATGCCACCGAGGTCGCGCAGACGCAGTTGACGGGCCACTTCCCTGGCAGCCAGGAGGTTTGTCTGCAGGATGGTTTCTTCCTGATTACGACGACCGGTGAAACGGCCGGTGTTCACATCGATGGAGACCAGGGCCTCTGTCTGCTCGATGATCAGATAGCCACCCTTTTTCATCCAGACACGCTTGTCCAGGGTCTTGCGAATCTCCGGCTCGATCTCGAAATGATCGAAAATAGGCAGGTTGCCTGTGAACTGCTGAATGCGGTCACCCAGTTCCGGGGCAAAGGTTTTGACATAGGCCATCAGACGCTGGTAGTCTTCATCGTCATCGATAATCAGGCGGCTGGTGTCTTCTTTGAAGATATCGCGGATCAGGCCCACAACCATGCCCACATCTTCGTGGATCAGGGCCGGAGCAACACTTTCGCGATTCTTGGTGTCGATGGCGGCAAAGAGGTTTCCCAGATATTTCACATCGGCAATGACAGCTTGGTCCTGGGCAGTTGTCGCTGCGGTGCGGATGATGAACGCTCCCTGGTCCGGGCGATTGCTCTGCACAATCTCCTTCAGGCGTGAGCGTTCCTTGCGATCATCAATTTTACGGCTTACACCGATTTGCCGTCCTTTGGGCATCATCACCAGATAACGGCCGGGAAGACTGATGTCCGCCGTCAGACGCGGACCTTTGGTGCTGATGGGCTCTTTGGTGACCTGGACGATAATATCGTCGCCGGTCTTGAGCACCGTGCCGATGTCCGGTACCTTACGGTATCGGCTGCGGCCGCGGGTGTTGTCGTCATCGCTGTCATCGTCATGATCCAGATCAGATGCGTGCAGGAATCCTGCCCGTTCCAGACCAATGTCCACAAAAGCAGCCTGCAGACCGGGTTTCACTGAGGTTACCTTACCCTTGTAAACGTTACCGACAATGCGTTTACTGTCGGCCCGTTCAACCAGGATCTCCACCACTTCGCCATCTTCCATCATGGCGATGCGCACCTCGTGGAGCGAACTGTTTATAATAATTTCCTTCTTCATACGACCGGTCGCCGGCTTCTAGCTGATAAAATGTTTTCCAAGCCAGAAGCGGTGACTGGATTCACCTACTTCCTGTAGGGGCGTAATAAGCCGCCCATGATTGTTGCGGCCGAAATATCCTGTGCGGGTCACGAAGCTTTGCCTGGCATCGGCCAGGGCCTCGCCCAACAGGGCGGCCAAAAATTCAAATACGGGGACGGTCGCGCCGGAGTTACTCCGCTGCAACGTGAAGCTCAACACCGAGCCGCCATCCTCCGCTGGTTCTTTTTCCAGACCAAGGCCGCCGTGCGGCACCATGGCCCGGACATCAACATCAATATCCCCTTTGGGGCGCTTCCGGGTGACAACCATGCTTTTGCGGCCGAGGAAATCATCCACAGCGGCAGCAACGGTTCCCGAATCAGGGCCACCTTCAAAGGGACCGGGCAATTCCACCCGGTAATCAAAACACTGAACGATCTGGTCAATGGACCGGGGCGCTTGCCCGCCAATGACCCGTTCCTGTCGAATAATCAATCCATCGGGCAGGACCTGATTGAGGCTTTCGGCCAAACCGGGCACCTGGCATTCAAAGGCAATATCCAGATTTTCCTGCACGCCAACGACGCCCACCGGCAATGGAGGGCCAAATTTCAGCAATGGATGTGGATGATAGCCCCTGCTATAAGCTACTGGCAAGCCGGAACGCCGCAGGGCCAGCTGCAGTTGGCGCTGAAAATCCAGGTGACCGAGGAAGACCATATCTCCCTTTTTGGTGTATTCCAGACGGTACCAGCACTTTGCAGCAGCCTGTTGGCGCCAGATAGTCCATTTTTTGATCTCGGTTCCCGGCTTGTCGGGGTCCTCATTCCTTGGATCAAAAAGGCTCCCAGAGGGTTGCTCTTCACCGCCGATCACCGCTCCAAGTCCTTGATTTTCAATATTTGTGGCCCCATCGGGTCCATTTTCCGCCAAAGGCTCCAGCTGGGCAAAGACATGCTGGATGTCGCCCTCGCAAGCGTCGCACTTATAGCAGGCCCCCTCCAGGCGGCAGTCGTGCAGGGTCTTGACCCGCAAGGAGCGCTTCCAGTCTTTAAGAAGGAAGTCCTTGCTCACGCCACCATCCACCAAATCCCAGGGCAGAGAACTTTCAGGGTCGCGCTCGGCTGTGTAACTGTCGGCATCCACACCCACCGTTTCCATGGCCTGCATCCAGCGCTGGAAATTGAAGTATTCGGTCCAACCGTCGAAGCGGGCACCGGCGCGCCAGGCTTCGGCCACCACCGCAGCCAGTTTTTCATCTCCCAGGCCCAGGGTTCCTTCCAGGAAACTGACCTCGCCGTGGCGCAGGCTCACCTTCACCCGCATGCGGCGCAGACGGTGACCCAGGTAATTGTTGCGGCGCTCGATTTCTTCCCGGGGAATTTGTCCCGCCCACTGAAACGGTGTGTGGGCTTTGGGTGAGAAAGGACTGATCGACACATGAATTTGCGATCCGCCACGGGGTGCCACACTGACCAGTTTACCCACCAGGGCCACCAGTTCATCCAGATCTTCATTGGTCTCGGTGGGCAGGCCGATCATGAAATACAGTTTGACGCCTTTGACACCCGAGGCAAAGGCCTGTTTGGCGGTGCCGATGATGTCCTCTTCGGTGATGTTCTTGTTGATGACATCGCGCAGACGCTGGCTGCCGGCTTCGGGAGCAAAGGTGAAATTGGCCGGGCGTTCGTTGCTGATGCGCTGGTACAATTCGGCATCCACCGAGTCGACCCGCAGGCTGGGCAGCACCAGGTTGGTGCGAGTATTTTCCAACTGCTCCTGAATGCCGGCCACCGTGGGACTCCGTCCGGAAAAATCGGATGTGGACAGACTCAACAGACTCACTTCGGAATAACCGGCTTCGGTGATACCTTCCACCGCAGCCTTGACCAGATCAGCAGGATCGCGCTCGCGCACCGGCCGGGTGATCATTCCCGCCTGGCAAAAACGACAGCCCCGCACACAGCCCCGCATGACCTCCAAAGCCAGACGATCGTGCACCGGTTCCATCACCGGCACCAGTTGTTTGGGCGGTGGAAAATCGCCCAGATCCTGCACCACGCGCAGGGTGATTTTTTCTTTCACTCCGCTGTACCAGGCACCGGGCATGGCCCGCAGTTTTTCCACCAGCTGAGTACGGGTGCCACCGGATTTTTTATGCTCGGCTGTCAGCTGCGCTACTTCCAGCACGGCCTCTTCGCCATCACCGAGAAGAACCACATCCAGGAAAGGTCCCATCACGGTAGGGTTCAAGGTGCAAGAGCCACCACCAATGAAAATGGGATCATCTTCAGTGCGGTCCCTGGCCAAAATTGGACTGCCGGCAAGATCAATCATGGTCAGCATGTTGGTGTAGGCCAGCTCGTATCCCAGACTGAAACCCACCACATCGAAGCTGCCCGCAGGCTGGCGGGATTCCAGACCGAAAAGGGGCAGACCTTCTGCGCGCATGGCCTCTTCACAGTCGGGCCACGGAGTGTAGACAAGGTCGCAGAAAGTATCCGCGCGATCTATCAGCAGGTGATAGAGAATGCGCAATCCCTGGTGCGACATGCCAATTTCGTAGGCGTCGGGAAAAGCCAGCAGGATGTTGGCCTTTTCAGCCGCAAAACCCTCGCGCCGGGCTCCCAGCTCGCCACCGATGTAGCGGGCGGGAGATGTAACAGTGGGCAGAATCCTGCGCGTCAGGGTTCTGCCCAATATTTTTGGGTCGCTAAATTTTGGATCGGGACGGTAAACCGTTCCTGGATTTGATTCTGTCAAAACTCTCTCGTCTTCAACTGCCATCCGGTGTCGGAG
Source organism: Candidatus Krumholzibacteriia bacterium (assembly GCA_029935695.1). Classification (GTDB taxonomy): domain Bacteria; phylum Krumholzibacteriota; class Krumholzibacteriia; order LZORAL124-64-63; family LZORAL124-64-63; genus LZORAL124-64-63. The sequence continues at coordinate 6,132 of JAOZJV010000060.1, forward strand.
GCATGGGTTTGACAACGATTTCCTGACCGGCGGCGTGATTGTCGAACACGTCCTTGGATCCGTGTTCACTGAAAGACACGGGATAATTGCCGGTAAAACAGGCGTCGCAGTAACGTTCTCCTCCCCCTGCAGCCTCCATCAGGCCGTCCAGGGACAGGTAATGCAATGAATCCACCCGCAAGTAGGTGGCAATTTCTTCAACCGTGTGGCTCGCGGCGATCAGTTCGTTTCTGACCGGAGTGTCGATGCCGTAAAAACAAGGATTGGTCACCGGGGGCGAGGCGATGCGCAAGTGAACCTCTTTGGCTCCGGCCTGCTTCATCAACTTGACCAGTTTGCGCATGGTGGTGCCACGCACAATGGAATCGTCAATCATGACGACACGCTTGCCCTCCACCACTTCCTTCACGGGATTGAATTTAATACGCACAGACATATCCCGCACCTTCTGGGCGGGAGAAATGAAGGTTCGGCCCACATAGTGGTTGCGAATCAGGGCCAGTTCGAAAGGCAGGCCGGTGCGCTGGGCGTAACCCAGGGCGGCGGTGTTGCTGCTGTCGGGCACGGCGCAAACGATGTCCGCGTCGGCCGGTGCTTCACGCCCCAGAATTTCACCACTGCGGCGGCGCACAGCCTCCACGCTGGTGCCAAAAATCTGACTGTCGGGGCGGGAGAAATACACGTGTTCAAAAACACAGAACTGTTCTGATGAAGTCTCGGCAAAACGCCGGCTGGTCAATTCACCATCACCGAGGATGACCATTTCACCAGGTGCAATATCCCGCAGATAAGTGGCGCCGATGATGTCGAAGGCGCAGCTCTCGCTGGCGATGACATAGCTGTCTTTATAACGACCAAGACACAACGGCCGGAAGCCATGGGGATCGCGAGCGGCGATCAGCCGGTCCCGGGTCATGATCAGCAAACTGTAGGCACCCTTGACCCGTGGCAGCAGTTCCTGCAGGGCATCTTCACAGGCGATGGCCCGGCTGCGAGCCAGCATGTGCAGAATAACTTCGCTGTCGCTGGTGGTGGAGAAGATTGAACCGTCAGATTCCATCTCCTGGCGCAGCTCCGGCGCGTTGACCAGATTACCATTGTGTGCCAGGCTGATGCTGCCGCGATGGGACGCCACCTGCAGAGGCTGGGCATTCAGAATATGACTGCTGCCGCTGGTGCTGTAACGCACATGACCGATGGCGTAGTTGCCCGTCAGGTCCTTGGTGGTTTTTTCATCGAAGACATCGGCCACAAGACCCATTTTTTTGAAGGTTCGCAGCTGGTGCCCATCGCTTGCGGTGATGCCCGCGCTTTCCTGGCCCCTGTGTTGCAAAGCGTGCAGAGCCAGGCTGGCCAGCTCTGCTGCGCCGTCAATGGCGGCAATACCCACCACTCCACATTCTTCGCCCCAGTGTCTGTTGAAACTCATCAAAGCTCCGTTCCGGCCATGAGCCAGGCTTCCATGTGCGGGTTAATCAGAAGGCCCTGTTTGCGGCCCCGGGCTACAGCAAGGTTGTGACCGGTGTCGATGGCGGTGGCCGGATCGCCGCTGATCAGCAGACGCCACAGCACCCCGGAAAGAACTGGACCGTCCTGGCCGAGGGGAAACGCAATCACATCCACAGGGGTGAGTCCTTCTTTTGGTGCGCCGCCAAGCAAGGTGTTGTACAGAGAGACACTGTCTTGATCGACCCCATCAATGTCGGTGCCCACAAGCGCACCGGCCCAATCCGCACCGACAAAACGCCCGCGGCAATCATCGCATGTGAACCAATCGCCATTGGCTCCTTCACTGCTGAAATGACCGTAGTGATGTTTGTTGGGATTGTAATAGCGCCCGGTGTTCAGGAGTTTGTCCAACCCTCCAGGCACAGTGTCACCCCAGAAAGTATGCATTTCCGTGCGGAAAAGATTCACCAGCCGGTCGCCCCCTTCGAGACGTTCCTTCATCACCAGCAAAGCGCTGGCGGCGTGCAAATCCACGCCCTTGTGACTGGTCAACAATGTTGTCTGCAAGCTCATGAGATCCTTTCAGGTATCAGCACATTTCCACAAGACGACGCAGCAGGAAGGCGCCGGGTCCGGCAGCTTCCAGAGTTTTTGAATCACCGGCGGCAGCGATGCGGGCCAGACCCCACACACTGGGTTGGTCTTCCGGCACATGACGCAGTTGAGCCGCCCGTTCGGGATGAGGCATCATGGCCAGCACATTGCCCTGGCGGTTGGTCAGTCCGGCCACATCCAGCAAAGAACCATTGGGGTTGGCTTCTTTTCGGCCACCAAGCGAGGTGTATTGCAAGGCCACAAAACCATCGGCGGCCAGTTTTTCGAAGAAGGCAGGATCTTCATGGGTGAAGCGGCCTTCGGCATGAGCAATAGGCAGCGGAATGGAACCGCTGATCCCTTCAACAAACGGACTGCAGGCGTTGGCATGCCGCTTCACTGCAACCCACTGGGAGTGATAGCCGCTGCGTCCGGGAAAACGATTGGTGGCCAGGGCCACTTCCACGGCTCCGGGCTCAAGACCCGGCACCAAACCGGACTCCACCAGCACCTGGCAACCATTGCAAATACCGAGAATCGGTTTGCCGGCTTCGGATGCTTCCAGCAGCACTCTCAAAAGAGGATCCTTGGCAGCCACTGCCCCGGCGCGCACGCGGTCCTGATAGGAAAAACCACCGGGAATAAGGAAGCCGTCAAAGGCCGCCAGCTCCCGCGCGCTGCGGGTCCAGCGGAAGATTTCGGACTGCCCGCCGCTGGCCTGGATCAATCGGGCCGATTCCACTTCACAGTTCACACCGGGAAGCTGCACCACCGCCACCCGGGGCTTGCGGTCCAGGTTGATCATGGGGACCGGAACGATGCCAGGAGCCTCGGCCATTTCAGCAGGATCAGCCGTGGGCGGAACCATGGCTTCAGCTTTTTTGCCACCCATCAAAGCAGGCAAGGCTGTCTGCCAGGCGGTGGTCATTTCCACCACATCAAGATTGGCAATGGCTGCACCGGTGTGGTCTTTGACTGAGATGACAGCCTCATCGGTCACCACGCCCAGATCCCACCAGTCGGCGCCGGCTTTGTCCAGAATATCGGTGGCATCATCCAGTTGTTCTGCAGAAACAGTCACCAGAAAGCCGCCGTTCTCATTGAAGAGAAATTCCCGGGCTGTGCGTTCGGTTTCAGGCAGGACGATGTTGGCACCACGCACCCGGGCTGCCTCCAGGCCCATGGCCATTTCACTGAGACACACGGCAAGACCGCCGTCACTGATGTCGTGAGCGGCGCTCAACAAACCGGCGGCAACCATGTCGATGACGCTGCGGATTTCACTGCGGGCGGCGTCAAAATCCAGTTCGGGCACGGCGGGCCGGCCGGCCTTGTACCCGGCATCCAGATAGATGGAGCCGGCCATCTCGGCCGTTCGCAATCCCACCAGCAAAATACGGTCACCTGCCGAGCTGAAACGCTGGCTGCGACACTTGGTGTAGTCGTCGACGATGGCCACGCAACCCACGATGGGCGACGGAGCCACACTGCGGCCGGTGCTGCTCTGGTTGTAGAAACTGACGTTGCCGCTGATAACGGGCAGGGCCGCGCCGGGTTCGGCGTAACAGCCCACACCACGGCAGGCATCGCCCACTCCGCGCACCGACTCGGTGAACTCCCAGAACGATTCAGGAAGCTCGGGGTTGCCGAAATTCAGACAGTCGGTCACGGCGGCGGGACGCCCGCCAACACAGGCCACATTGCGGCAGGCTTCGAGCACGGCTGAGGCACCTGCGGTCCAGGGGTCGGCCAGACCCAGCAGAGGATTGCCGTCGGCGCTGAGAGCTACGGCGCGCCTGCTGCCAGGCACCGGAGCGATAACACCAGCGTCGGCCTCACCGGGACGCATGATGGTGCTGGCCTGCACTTCGCTGTCGTAATGCCGGTAAATGTATTCACGGCTGGCAATATTAGGATGCTGCATAAGGCCCATCCACTCGTCGGCAATCTCACTGGCCGGAGCTTCAGGCAACCGCTCATCGGCGGCAACTTCGGGACGATCGGGAGCCTGGGCTTTCCGGTCGTAGGCAATGCCTTCGGTGATGGTTTCGATGGGTGCATCGGCCAGGATCTTATCCCCGTGACGAAGAATGTAGCGCCGCTCGGTGGTGACCTTGCCAATTTTGCAGGCACTGGCCCCTTCATAAAGTGACGGCAGGGCAAAATCCTCGTTGTAAATCTTCAGAACCTTTTGCGTCAGGCGTGTGGGCACAGCCAAACCGTAACGTTCCTGGGTCTCGCTGCAGGCGCAAACCCGCGCGGGCAGATCAGCGATCTGGTGCACCAGGGCCACGTCCACGTCGCAACCAAAACCACCGGCATCCACCAGCTCGCTGGTGACGCAACTCACACCACCGGCTCCAAGATCTTTGAAACCAATAGTGACACCTTCATCCCGGGCCATTTCCAGAACAGCCTTGTTGGCCACCGAAAGAATGCGCTTGAGGAAAGGGTCCGGCGTCTGGACGCTGCCTTTGTTTTCCATGGCCTGTTCAGCATCAAGAGTGGCCGAAGCAAAAGCGGCGCCCCCCATGCCTGACCAATCAGTGGGCTTGCCTACCAGAATCAGATCGAAAGGTTCATGGGCTGCTTCTTTGGGCACGGCGCTATGGGTAATATGTTCGTGTTCCACAATTCCCACGGCCACCACATTGACCAGACAGTTTTCGTTGAAACTGGGATGGAAATACACATCGCCACCCAGATTGGGCACACCGATGGCATTGCCGTACTGCCAGATGCCGTCCACAACCTGCCGGGCAATGTCGATGCGATGAGGTGCGTCAGCGTCATCCTCACCTTCTGGTTTGGGCCAGCCGAACCGCAAAGGATCCAAGGTGGCGATGACCTCGCCACCCATGCAATACACGTCGCGCACGATGCCGCCGATGCCGGTGGCCGCACCCTCAACAGGCATGACCTGGCTGGGGTGATTGTGGCTTTCATGGGCAAAAATGATGCCGTAGTTTTTGCCGTCGATCTCACCGAAATCCACAATACCGGCGTCTTCCACCGGCCCCACAACCACGTTTTTTCCCGTGGTGGGCAAGTTGGCTTTCAAGTGCGGGCGACTGCTCTTGTAGGAACAGTGCTCACTCCACATGGTATCGAAGAGGGTCATCTCGGTGAGGGTGGGATCACGACCGAGCAATTCGGCCACC
>JAOZJV010000540.1 GCA_029935695.1 Candidatus Krumholzibacteriia bacterium
TCAACGCCGAATACATGCGGGATTTGTCCGCCCGGGTGGACCTTCTGGCCACCAGAGCCGGCATCCCGACTCTGGGTGAATACAAACCACCCACTGGCGGCAACTCTGCCTCTGGCGGTTTGATTGAAGAGGGGCAGGCCATTTACGATATGGCTCTGCTGGACCGGGACCGGGGCAACAATGATCTGGCCCGCCAGGGTTTTCAGGAATTCCTGGAAAAGTATCCCCAGAGTGAAGTGGCGGATGACACCATTTACTGGCTGGGCGATATCTCCTATGGCGAGGGCAAATACGAAGAGGCACTGGGGTATTTTGATAATTTGTTGAGCACCTATCCTGCTGCAGAATTTGCACCGGCTGCTCTTTACAAAAGCCGCACCTGCCTGCTGGAATTGGACCGCCAGGACGAAGCCTGGGATATGGGCGGAAAGCTGATGACCCAATTTCCCAACAGTCCGGAAGCGGCCTTGTTGAAAGAAGAAAGCGATCAGTAAGAACCGGATCTGAATTCAGATCTGTTTTGGAAGGAGAATGGATTTTGGCAAAGCTGAGCACTCTGAAAATGGCCCGTGGCCTCAAGCAGGTTTTCCGGCCGGTGGAACTCACCGACATCGACGAAAACTACCATGCCTTCATTGTGCGTTACAGCGGCGACTACATTGTCCACTCTCACGACAGCGATGAATTTGTGCACATTCTCGAAGGCAGCCTCGAGGTGGAAATTGATGGACACACCGAAGAAATTCGGCAGGGAGAGTCTATCCTTATTCCCGCCGGCAGCCCTCACCGCCCCAAATGCGGAAACATGGCCCTCGGCCTGGTGGTGGAGCGAAAAGGTGTGCAGAAGCAGATGGATCCTGAAATCTGATCTTGTTGAGATGTCAAAAAAAAGGGCCAGGGATTATTCCCCGGCCCTTTTTTTCAGAGAGTCTATTTCGCGTCGGTGATCATCTTTTCAATGAACATCACATCACCCCGGCTGCCAATATAAAGCGGCACCCGCATGTGCAGATCCGTCGGGACAATATCCATGATGTTCTGCACACCGTCGCTGGCATACCCACCAGCAGCTTCGGCGATCATGGCCAGAGGAGCAGCTTCGCACATGAGTCGCAGCTTGCCTTCAGGCTTGGTCTTAGTGGGCGGGTAAAGATAAACCCCGCCATAGAGTAAATTTCTATGGAAATCGGCCACCAGAGACCCGATGTACCGGGATGTTTTTCCAGCCCCTTCAGTGGCTTCATCGGAGCGCTTGCTCACAGAATCTCTTCCATATTTCATCTGGCGAACCACTTCTTTAACAGCGGGCTCCCAGCAGGGTTCATAGGCTTCATTCACAGAATAGATGTTGCCGGTAAAAGGCGTGGTGATGTTTTCGTGGCTGAGCAGGAACTCGCCAATGCTGGGGTCGAGGGTAAATCCATGCACCCCGTGCCCGGCCGTGTACACAAACATGGTGCTGGACCCATAGATAACATAACCAGCGGCCACCTGCTCACAGCCGGCTTGCAGCAGATCTTCCATGCCGACTTTGTTGCGTCGTGATTTCCTTTTCCAGATGCCGAAAATGGTTCCCACCGAGACATTGGCATCGATGTTGGAGCTGCCATCAAGGGGATCAAAAACCACAATGTAACTGCCGCTGCCACTGCTGGGTTCGATGAAAACAGGATCGGCCATTTCTTCACTGCCCATGATGCAAACCTGATTGCGCGTTCCCAGGCATTTCATGAAAACGTTGTTTCCATAATCATCCAGTTTCTGAACCACCTCGCCCTGAACGTTTTCATCACCGGTGGCACCCAGAATATCCACCAGACCCGCTTTGTTGACTTCCCGGCCAATGACCTTGGCGGCAAAGGTAATGTCGCTGAGTAGACCCGTAAAGTCACCACTGGCAGAAGGATGCATACTTTGCAATGCCAGGATGTGGGTCTCGATTGTTTGCAGATTATTGGGAGCCTTTGTCATTTTAAGCACCTTGTTCTGGTCTTGAAAATCCATGGGGACAGTGACAGCACACGGAAGGCAGCAGAGCATCTGTTCCGGGTGCGGATAATTTTTGAATCTCAAGTTTAACAGGAAGTTTGAAATCAACAACGATCTTCTTGCCAACGGGGCAATTCTTTGCCATCGTCCCTTAAAGTGAGAGGGTGGCTTGGATGTTTTCTCAAGCCGGCTAATAAGTCATTCATTTGATCCTGCAATCCGCGGTCCGACCGCCGAGGAGCAACCATGTCCGACGCCATCTACAAAGTTCCCACGCCCGTGAACGAACCCGTCAAAGGATACATCCACGGATCGCCCGAAAAAATTGAAATGAAAGCCACTTTGAAAAAAATGGCTGCCCAGAAAATTGAAATTCCCATGGTCATCGGTGGCGAAGAAGTGCGCACCGGTAACCTTGCCCAATGCGTGCAGCCCCAAAAGCATCAGCATGTGCTGGGTCAGTACCACCAGGGTGGGGAAAAAGAAGTCAAAATGGCCATCAAAGCGGCTCAAAAGGCCAAAAAGGGCTGGGCTGCCACTCCTTTTGAGCATCGCGCTGCGATCATGTTGAAAGCCGCCGATCTTTTGGCCGGTCGTTACCGCCAAACCCTGAACGTGGCGACCATGCTGGGCCAGGGCAAAAATCCCATGCAGGCTGAAATTGATGCGGCTTGCGAGCTCATCGATTTCCTGCGCTTCAACGTGCATTACGCCCAGCAGATCATGGCCGAGCAGCCCAACAGCTCGCCCGGTATCTGGAATCAGCTGGAGCAGCGTCCTCTGGATGGCTTTGTTTTTGCCGTCACGCCTTTCAACTTCACGGCCATCGCCGGCAACCTGCCCACAGCTCCTGCCCTGATGGGTAACACCGTGGTGTGGAAGCCCGCTTCGAGCTCCGTTTTCAGCGGTCACTACCTGATGCAGCTTTTCCAGGAAGCCGGTTTGCCTGATGGCGTCATCAACTT
>JAOZJV010000541.1:0-2533 GCA_029935695.1 Candidatus Krumholzibacteriia bacterium
TGGGGAGAACACCCAGCCAAAAATCTGTTGCAGGGAGAAGCCCACCAGGCCCAGTCCGTAATTGACCATGGCCACCAAAGAAATAAACGCCAAAAGCATGGCTCCCACATTGGCCGCAAGTTTCAGACCAATGCCCGCTCCTCCGGCGGCGGCATCCAGCACATTGCTGTACTCCTTGGGGATAACCAGGGAAACCTTACCCTGGGTGGGCGATTCTTCCGTTTCGGGATACATGATTTTGGCCACCACCAGGGCAGCCGGCGCTGACATCACACTGGCGGCAAGCAAATGCCCGGCGTCGATGCCAAATCGCACGTAGGCGGCCATCACCCCACCGGCCACCGTGGCAAATCCACCCACCATGACGGCCATGAGTTCACTGTTGGTCATGGTTGGCAAATAAGGCCGAATCACAAAAGGCGCTTCTGTTTGGCCCACAAAAACATTGGCCGCGCAGCTGAGTGTTTCACTGCCGCTGGTGCCCATGGTTTTGCGCATGACCCAGGACATGCTCGAGATCAGTTTCTGCATCACGCCCAGATGGTAAAGCAAGGCCATCAAGCTGCTGAAGAAGATGATGGTGGGCAGAATGTGGATCACAAAAATAGTGCCGATAGGAACGAGCTGGCCCGTGACGGAATTGGTGGCCTGGATGAATCCGCCTTCGGGATTGATGTAGGCCACCAGATTTTCATCGGTGCGGTAGAGGTTGCCCCAGAGGAAGCTGGCCCCGGCATCGGTGAAACCCAGCAGGCGATTGACGAAGTTCCGGGCCCCTCCGAAGAATGCCGCACCCCAGGGTGTTTTCAGCAGCAGAACCGCCAGAGTGATTTGCAGGCCGATGCCCCAGCAGGCAGCTCGCCAGGGGAACAGGCGGCGGTTGTTGCTCATGGCCCAGGCAATGCCCAGCAAAACAAAAATTCCAAGCAGCGATGTCAGGTTGTTCAGCACAAGGGCCTCCGAAATGGTGAAAGCTTGCTCTCATTAAAGGAATCATGAGATTATTGGACAATAATGGGGCTTCGTCTAGTGTTTGTCAGTTTTTGGTTGGTTCGGCAGCCGGAATGCCAGGCTTTTCTTTCTTCATCCGATTAAATGGCCATGAGGATATATTTCTCAAATTACTTATTGCTATAAAGTGCATTTTAGATAAAATGGGAAAAAGCCTAAAGTACTTTTTCGAAGGAGCGGTTGTGCTACCCTCTATCCTGCGACAAGCTTCTCAATTCGTTTTGGCCCAATCTCAGCCAGAATATCACCGGTTTCTATACAAGAAAATTAATTTTGACGAACGCCTCATTTGTTTAAAGGGTGCTCGTGGAGCAGGAAAAACAACTCTGTTGTTGCAATACGTGGATAGTACTGAAATTCCCAAAAATAAAATCCTGTATGTGGCCTGTGATCATCCAGCAATGGCGGGCATAAGCCTTTATGAAATGGCCCAGACTTTTTTCCAGGAAGGAGGCAGATTATTTCTGGTGGATGAAGTTCATAAAGCAAAAGGTTTTGCCAGGGAATTAAAAGCCATCAATGACACCTTTGACCTTCAGGTCATTTTTTCGGGATCTTCGGCCTTGCGCATTGATCACGAGTTGGCTGACCTTTCACGAAGAGCGGTGATTTATGAATTGCCGGTTCTCTCGTTTCGGGAGTTTTTGGAGATAGAGACAGGCTCCAGGTTTGAGGCTTATTCCCTTGAGGGAATTGTAAAAAATCATCAGGCCATTTCAGCTGAGATTTGTGCCAAAATTCGACCCATTGAGTTGTTTCAAAAATATCTTCAACATGGCTCTTATCCATTCTACCTGGAATCAGAGGAAACCTATATTCAGAAGCTGTTGGAAGTCATCAACATTACTATCGATTCCGACTTGTGTGGTCTATTTAATATTGAACCCCGCAAATTGGACACGCTAAAAAATATTCTCTATATGCTGTGCAGCACACCTCCTGTTGAGTTGAACAAATCCAAACTTAGCAGTGCTGTTGGTGCGTCCTGGCCCACTTTGTCCAAATACCTTGAGCGGATGGAGGCAGGGAGTCTTATTCATTCTGTTCGTGGCGGGACTGGAATGCGGACTCTTAACAGGCCAAATAAACTAATGCTGAATAATCCCAATATGTTCTTTGCTTTGTGTGCATCACCGAATACGGGATCTATTCGTGAGACATTCTTTGTTTCGCAAGTATCACAGGGGCACGAGGTTCATTATCACGATCAGGGTGATTTTATTGTGGATGAGAAATTCATTTTTGAAATTGGAGGGCCTGGAAAAACTAAAGGACAGCTTGGTAAACAGGGTCAGGCGTTTGTTGCTTCTGATGGAATTGAATCCGGGGCTCCCTGGCAGATTCCGCTTTGGGTTTTGGGTTTGGGGTATTGAGGGAAGGGAGGTTCTGGGAAAGTTCTGTGGTGAAAGTAGACTTTCATTAATGGAATCATGAGATTATTGGACAATAATGGGGCGCTACTTGGCGAGGGTCAATTTGATGCAGGATTTGTGCTGACCAACTTTGACTTGAGCCAGATACA
>JAOZJV010000541.1:2543-2950 GCA_029935695.1 Candidatus Krumholzibacteriia bacterium
TCAGCGGCCACTGCTTGTCCCGCAGCATCATGGCCATTCCAGTGCACCGTGTGCCGACCTGCGAGGGCTGAGGCCTGCAGCAGGGTTCTGATACGGCGGCCCTGAGTGTCGAAGATATCAAGGGAGACTTCGCCATCGCCAGGCATGGTAAAATGGATAGTGCAGGATGGATTGAACGGGTTGGGGAATGCAGAGATTGACAGGATTTTTGGCAATGTGGGTGGGCTGTCATTTGAAATACCTGAGAGCATTCCGGCAGGCAGGGGCCAGGTGCATAGCAGCCCATCGCTCCGTACGGTCACCACAGCATCGTCCAGGATGATGACATTTGCCGGGGCAAACTGGGACGTCAATCCGTCCGTCAAAGGAAAGCGGCCCAGGAATTCGGCAGGACCGTCCAGGTTGGT
>JAOZJV010000061.1 GCA_029935695.1 Candidatus Krumholzibacteriia bacterium
GGGCGGACCGGGCTTTGGGGCAGACGGCTCGGGCTATCAAGTTGGCTCGAACTCTCAGGTATGATCCGGATCCATTGCCTGATGCGGATTTTTGGGCGTTGGTGGCCATTATTTGTTTGGAGAACGATGCGCCCGAGTATGGAGGACCGGCTTTGGATATGGCTTTGGAGTTGGATCCGGAGAATGTAGCTTTGTTGAAAATGAAGTTTGGGGGTGGATAGAAATTTACAAACCCAACCTCAGGTGTGCTAAACTGCTGAGTTACGTTAACCTGCCGAACTCTCTCCCCTGTGCAACGCATCAGGTCATTGATGCTTCCGGATATCCAGCACCGATTGGGGGGATAGAAAATATTATTCCTGCGATCCCTTTGCTGCACAACAACTATCCTCATCCTTTGGGCCATTTCAATCCCGGCCGAAACCATCAAATTCAATAATAATTGCGACGGCCAGGTGCCCACCAACCAGGGTTACAAGTGGTTTGGTTCCTGTCCGGATCCATTCTACAACGAGACAAACTGGGAAGGTAATGTCATTCCCGGCTTCTCCGATGACGCTGTTCTGGGTGTGGAATATGGTGCAATTTTGGTCAATGGCCATGCCCAGGCCATGAGTGTCAATGCCCAGGGAGGTCTGGACTTGGATGTACCAAGTTATTCCCTCGAATTGGGCAGCGGCGTCTCCACCATTTACCGGCTACGGTTGTACAGCAGCGCCAGTGTTCATGCGGGAGCTGGTGTGACGGTTAATCTGGAGGGCGCCTCACGCATACGGTCGGATATTTATGGTCCAGGTGCATTCACCAACACCGCTGACTTGAATCTGAACTATGGAAGAATGTGGGAAAATTGCACAATTATTAACCAAAACACGGCCACCCTCACGGGGCCGTATTTTCAAATGGGCGATGGCAATTCCACATTCATCAATAACGGCAGCTTCAGCACCAGCAGCACCGCCAGTGAAATCCGTGGGGCGGGCTCCATCTTTACCAATAACGGAACTCTCAGCATCAATTATTCCGGAGCAGTGTATTTCAACTTTTCTCCAAACTACCAGCAGATGCAGAATGCCAGCCTCATCATCCAGGCTGGTGATGTGCGCATGAGATCGCTCATAACAAATTTTTATGGCGGAACAGTCACGGTCAATACCGATGCCGTGCTCGAACACACGACTGATATAGGCGGCGAACAGGAGCACCGAATCAGTGGCCCGACAACTTTGAATGGCGGAGGGTGGATACTCAACAATCAGGAAGTCATTGTGGATTCGCCTCTGACCATCAGCATGGGATCGGGCGATGCTAATACCGGATCCGGAGGGTATCGACTGATGCACTCGACCAGCCCCATGGTTCTGAATCGGAATGTGACCAATACGGGACGTTTCCAGTTATATGATGGTTTAATCTCTGGCATTTATGTCTTCAACAACAGTCCATCAGGATGGATCTTCACCACCAGCACCAGGTCGGGAACCTTCGAATCAGCTTGTATTAATCGAGGCAATATTCAGTTAAGCAGCGGCATTACTTTAAACAACAGTTTTTTTAATCAGGAAGGAACCATCACCGTATTGGCTGGTGACATCAGGGGATCCTCTGATTTTTCAAACCATGGCATGTTCCTGGTCAACATGACCAACCCAGATGATATCTGTAATTTTTCCCCATATTTATCAATCGAATCCAAAGGAGTTTTCAAAATTATTTCCGGACATTTATGTTTTGAACATACTCCAGGCATAGCCGGCCTCTTGATGAATACCCATTGGATTGCCTATGAAGGCACAACCGTTTGTTTCCCGGAATCAATCACAGCAGTTCTCGCTGCCAGTCTGACAGGGAAAAAAGAATCTTTTGAAAATGTTGAACTCCAAACCATCGGCGAGGGAGGCCAGTTAAATAGTGACATGTGGAGCACTGTTGGTGATCTCTTTCTGGATTCCGGGAACCTGGAGGTCCAGGCAGGCGATGAAGGCGTTTCCGTCAACGGTACCTTAAGCGCCACCGGCGATTCTTCCATCCGCATTGAGCCTGATTCTGAATTGAATGCAAATCAAGTGAACCTCAACGCACCCATTGAATCTGCCGTTCCGGAGTTGACGGGCATCGTCGTTCTTGCCAAAGCTGATGCGGTTGCTCCAAAAGTTATCACGCCCCTGTTGAACAACCACGGCCGTATCAGGCCTGGAGGCCATGGCGAAGTGGGTCCCCTGCATCTGGTGGGCAACCTGGTGCAATACGGAACCGGTGAGCTGGGCATCGATCTGGGCGGGGACGGCCCTGGTGTCGGATACGACCAGCTGAGTGTCGAAGGAGATGCCACCCTCAACGGTCTGGTCAACATTCATCGTCAATCGGGATTCTGGCCTGCTGTAGGCCAGGAATTCATCATCCTGACGGTCAGCGGCACCATTACCGGAACTTTTGAAGGCATCACCACGCCACCTCCCGGAACATCTTTCAGCCTGCGCCATGAGCCACACCAGGTGGTATTAGTAACCGAGGCATCGGACCCAACCCCCGCACCCGCAATTTTGGCTGGCTTTGCTTTGAATGCTGCCTATCCGAATCCCTTCAATCCAAGGACGACCATTGGTTTTGATCTGCCCGGTGAATTGTCGATGGAGTTAATAGTTTATGATGTATCCGGGCGACTTGTGCGTAAACTGGTCAATGGAATAATCTATGCTGAAGGACACAATGAAATCAGCTGGGATGGCCGAAATGATGAAGGCGCCATGGTGCCGGCAGGCGTGTATTTCTACCAACTGACAGCTGAAAATAATGTTGCCACCAGGAGGATGACACTCATCAAATGACAGGAAAAAGGCCCTAGCCTTCACCTTGCTGAAGTTCGTAGAGCGTGCGATAAAGACCAGAATTGCTGATCAATTCTTCATGGTTGCCACTCTCAACAATTTTACCTTCAGCAACAACCAGAATGAGGTCCAAATCACGCACCAGGGAAAAACGGTGGGCAATGACCACCGTGGTGCGGTCGGCCATGACTTCTCTCATGGCAACACGGATCGATTCTTCAGATTCGGCGTCCAAAGCACTGGTGGGTTCATCCAGAACCAAAAGACCGGGGTTGCGCAGAAAAGCCCGGGCCAGGGCCACGCGCTGGCGCTGTCCCCCGCTGAGACGTGAGCCTCGTTCTCCGCACTTGGTTTCCAGTCCCTCAGAGAAAGACTCCACAAAACCGGAAACTCCTGTCCTGCGGGCAGCGTCCAGCACCTTATCTTCCGATATATCGGAAAGCCCAAAAAGGATGTTGTCGCGGATACTGTCGTCATACAAAATTGGATCCTGGGCTACCCAGGCCATGTGGGAACGCAGGACAGAAATATCCTGTTCAGAATAAGGCCGGCCGTCCATGGTCAACGCACCACTGGTGGGGGGCAACAGGGCCATCAAAATTCCCGCCAGAGTGGTTTTACCTGCACCACTGGGACCAACAATACCAACCCAACTGCCAGCAGGAATATCAAGATTCAGGTTCTCGAGAATCAGGGGACCGCCATCTTCACCAGGATAGCGGAAAGACACATTTTTCATGTTGATGGATACGGGCCGGCTGTCAGGAGCTGGTGTTCGCGATCCGGGCAGTCGTTCGGGTTCTAAAGCAAAGACATCGTCCAGACGACCGGCAGCGGCCACCGCCCCCTGAGCCGAAGTAAAAAGCGAGGTCAGTGAAGCCATGGGCATGGTGACCCGAAAAGCCAGCAGCAGAAAAGCGACCAACTGCCCACCGGTGGTCTCACCACTGGCGGTCAGCGTAAAACCGTAAATAACCACAGCCAGCAGACATATCCACAGACTGATTTGGCTGGCTGATTCCAGGGCAGCCCTGAGACCGGCTTGCTTAAGTCCGGCTCTCCGGTATTGTTCGGCCATCTCACCAAATCGATCGTTCTGATGGTTCTGGGCATTATAGACCTTCACACTGCGGATGCCCCCCACTGTTTCCTGAACATGGCTGCTGATGTTACCCATTTCGTCGTACATGAGGCGGTACAACTTCTGCAAACGCCACCCGAATATTCGATTCAAGCCAATGGTGGCAGGGATCAAAAGCAGAACCACAATGGTCAGTTTAGGATTCAGTTTGAGCATCAGGAAAAGAGCGCCAATAAGAGTGAGAATGGCACGTAGAAAAGCGACGACACCACCAGTGAGAATGCTTTGGATGGCGCCAACATCCCTGGTGGCACGACTGGATATATCCCCTGCTTTTTGGGTGCTGAAGAACAAAGAAGGCAGTTCCAGAATATGGGCAAAGAGCTGGCGGCGAAGACGGGTCACAATACGCAAACCCAAACGTGCACTGGTAATTTGGTACAGAAAGGAACTGGCCATCTGAAGGAGCAAAAGGCCCACCAGAATTAGAATTTGAGGCCCCGAAGGCATGCTGACGGAAACTTCACTGATGGCATCAACAAATCGTCCGGCAAAGATGGGAATGGCCAGGCTTACGGATGTGGAAAGCAGCATGAGAGTGAGGATAATGGCCAGATGACCCTTTTGGTCTTTGAGCTGGTGAAAATACGGCAAGAGCACACGTAAGCTCAGCTTGCCTTTTTGTTTTTCTTGCTTGTCTTGCAATGGGCATCCTTTGGAGCAGGGTCGGTCCCGTCAACCTGTGGAACTAAAACTGGCGCCAGTATAAACCAGTTCTCCTTTGGAAACACACCTTTATCACGCAGCTTTTTTGGGGCCTATTGCTATTGACTGATCACAACCTGTCGGGTAAACACCTCTCCCGCGGCTGAAAGGCGCAGGAAATAGACTCCTGAAGCCAAACCGGAAGCATTCCAGTTGAGACTGTGTCGCCCGCTTTCCTTCTCCCGGTCAAGAATAACCTCGATGCGTTTGCCGGCCAGATCATAAACTGAGAGCTCAACATTACCTGCTTTGTGCAAAGAGTAACTCACCCGGAAACCCGAATTCGAAGGATTGGGATACGGAGCAAACATTGCCCCGACCCCTGGATTAACAACAGCAGATGTTGTATTGCTCCAGTTGAATTCCAATGAACTCAGTGTTGGGGAGTGCTCGTAGTCGGTAGTACTGAGTGACAGCCGGTACTGAAGATACTGCTGACCATTTTCCAGGTAACTGGCCAGATCTCCTGGCAGCAGCTGAACCCAGGAGCCCATATCATCGGCATCGTTGGAAGCACGCGCCTCCACAGACAAGCTGGTTCCATCTGGTTGTGTGGCATCGAGGGTCCAATCTTCCCAGGCCAGAGCCGGGTTTTCAGTATCCAAAATGGAGCTCGTCAATTCTCCCGTATCCACATACTCAACAATTTCCCACCAGTCCACGCGTTGCCCCAAATAGGCTGCACCCACGGCATCGAGGGTCCCATTGTTGTCAAAATCACCCACACGAACCATGTCGGCACCCTCAAAACTGTTGGAGATGATATGCTGAATCCAGGATGAAGCATCTCCTCTGTTTTCGTACCAGGCCACGGTGTTGTCGCTGAAGGATGCTCCCAGAACATCCATGTCACCATCAAAATCAACATCGATTGCCATCACATAGTGAGCTGAACTGGTGTCTCCATTAATGATCTGCTTTTCCCAGGTGGTGCCGTCGCCGGATAAATTATTCCACCAGGAAATTTCATCATCCTGGGCTGCCCCGCCAACCAGATCCATGTCGCCATCGCCGTCGATGTCGGCTCCGAATACGGTGTAGGGGCTTAAAAAATCCTGATCAATGGAATGCTTAATCCAGGCACCGACCTCACCAAGAGGATTTTCCCACCAGGAAATTTCGTGGTCATTCCAGGCTCCCACCAGAACGTCCTGGTCGCCATCGCCATCAATATCTGCATGATGCAATCCCCGGGGATAAAAAGGTGCTGTGGTGATGATGTGTTCCGTCCAGTCGGCAGCAGAATTCTCGTTTTCCCACCAGACCACCAGATCACCGGAAACATTAACCCCGCTGGCCAGAGCATCAAAGTCACCATCGTTATCCATATCCACGGCGCGCACCACAGTGCAGCTGCGAAGATACCCGTCAATTGTATGATAGGCCCAGGAACTCCCATTATTGATATTCTCCCACCAGACCAGACGGCTGCCGGCATGGATTGCGCCGAGCAAATCAAGATCACCATCACCATCGAGATCTTCAGCACAAATCTCGCGGGGTCCATCCATTGAATCATCGACGACGTGCGCCCCCCACCAGGTGCCCGCACCGTTGATATTTTCAAACCACATTACGGAATCTTCGGCCCAGAAAGCTGCAACGACATCATCATCCCCGTCTCCATCGATATCAGCAGGATAGACGGCGTCCGGCAAACTCAACCCATTGGAGATGGTATGCTGAACCGGACTGGTCGGCACACAAACCAGGCTTAAAAGACCCGCGCCAGCGAAGCTGGCACCTGTGGATTCGGAAAAATGGTTGGTCCAGTCAATAACAGGGCCGGAAACACCACCTCCACCACTCCAATCGGTTTGTTCGGCTGTTTCGGCCAGGGCTGCTGCACCGGTGGTGAGCTGGATCGCGCCCAGTAAAGTGATCGCCAGAGTGAACGTAAAACGGGTGGTGAAATTCATGATGGTCCTTATGCTGAATTGTGGAAATGCTGTTGGTATTATAACAGACCAGAAGGAACTCCTCTGATTTTTATATGATATCCGCAAATTCCACGGGCTGACATCAACCAAAATGCAGGATTGACATCACTGACCACACTTCGGCATACTTTCATTATTATCCCTCTGGGCCATCGCCTGGTTGTTTGAAACGAAAATGGAGCCGAGATGAAAGTCATAGTTCTGGGAGCAGGCCTGGTTGGCGCCCCAATGGCCGTGGACCTGGCTAAAGATGGGAAATTCGAAGTCACGGTAGCGGACATCAACCAACTGGCCTTGTAAGAACTGGTTGCTGATTTCGATCTGGTGCTCAGTGCCGTTCCCGGCTTTATGGGTTTTCAGACACTGAAAACAATCATCACAGCCGGAAAAAATGTTGTCGATATTGCCTTCTTTTCTGAAAACCCTTTTGACCTGGACGCCCTTGCCAGGAAAAAAGGAGTCACCGCCATCGTTGACTGCGGTGTGGCTCCGGGCATGAGCAGCGTCCTGATTGGTCACGTGGATCAATTGCTCGACAGCACCGAAAACATCCTCATTTATGTGGGCGGTTTACCTGAAGTTCGGCAGTGGCCTTACGATTACAAAGCCGTCTTCTCCCCCATTGATGTGATTGAAGAATACACACGCCCTGCCCGGTATGTTGAGAACGGTCACCTGGTGGTGCGGGAAGCACTCTCGGATGCGGAATTGATGGACTTTCCGGGAATCGGCACCCTGGAGGTTTTCAACAGCGATGGCCTGCGCACTCTGGCCGACACCATCGACGCACCTAACATGAAAGAGAAGACTCTGCGCTATCAGGGTCACATTGAGAAGATGGCCGTGCTGCGGGCAACCGGCCTGTTCAGTGAAGAGCCTATTGAAATTAATGGATGACCAAAATCTGCGTTACGTTTACGACATGATGGACCGGTACGATCCCGAAACCAAAACCCAATCCATGGCGCGCACCACCGGCTACACTGCAACCAAGGCCATCAGGATGCTGGTCCGGGGACTTTTTGATCAGAAGGGTATTTCACCACCGGAATTTATTGGGAAGAACGAGAAGTGTGTTGCCTTCATGCTGAATGGGTTGGCAGAGCAGGGAGTCATATACCAACGAAAAATTGAAGTGATATAGAGGGCCTATTGTGCCCTCCATAGGGAATGCGCAATACCCGGCGCCCAATTTGGATCGCCATATCCATTATGAGATTGAAGACAAATCCAATTTCTCCCATTGTGGAACACAACATCATTCCTGGAGTATGACCCGTGAGAACTCCATGGTTCAACACCGCCATGGGGGTCCTTGCCATCGTCCTTTCCCTTTCCCTTGCCTTTTCCTTTCCCTTTTCCTTTTCCTTTCCCTTTTCCTTTCCCTTTTCCTTTTCCGTTATCACCACAAGCGGGAGCAGCAAAAGCAACAGCTGAATCATCACTGAAATTAACTGTAAACACAACATTGCTCATATCAATCTGAGCACCACCGCCATGGGGGCTTACCCGGAATTTTTCCAGCTTTATTTCCTGCGTACTTTGGGCCCCAAGGGAATAAACAGAAGAAAAATAAACAGGAGTTCCGGATCCATACCGGGGATTATTCCGTCTCGCAACTTCGTGATTATTGATTTTAACTTTTTCAAAATATGCCGTCCGACCATTCCAGGAAATGGTAGCCGAAGTCAGAGCAATATTACTGTCAGTGGTATTGCGGACCTGAAATTTTACCTCGTCGCAATGACCGCCAGTGACCTGCGCACTCCCGGAAACATAAACAATGTCGCTCTCCTCGGGAGGAATATCATCAGGTATGATCCCGGGGGGAATGTTGTCCTCAGGTGTGTAATAGTCGGCATCCGGGCCAGCCGAAAGCACCGTGCGAATACTCATGGCCTCTTCGTAGGGATGGCCCCAGCCATCATTATCAAAAACGCCAGTAAAACCAAATAGCGCCCGGTCAGCCGTCCAGTCGCCAGTCAGGGTTACTGTTGATTTGTAGGCCACCTGGGATTGAATATTTCGCAGCATGTAGGTTGTAGATTTTCTTCCGGGAACAATACTGCTCACGTGAAGGATGAGATCATCGCCGGTTCCGGAGTTATCAATTCCATTGGGTCCCAGGCTGTGAATGGTCAGTGTCGGCGGAGTGGCGGAATTATCGACAATCAAAATGTAATTCTGCTGCCAGGGGTCGGTGAAGGCACCACTTTCAAACCCTCTGTCCATATAGGCAACATTGAGAGCAGCCGTGTTCAATGGGAAAGTGGTGTTGTCTTCGAAAAAGGCCTGGGCCCCAAAGCTGATGGCCTGCATTTCACTCATAGCAAGTGCAACATGATCACGGTGGGGCGGCCCAGAGCTGATCAAAATCATCAAGTCGTTGTCTTGGCCATCAAGGACCCAGGTACCGTCGCGCACACCTGAAGAAACCAGAGAATTGGCCCCGGCACTGACGAGAATCAGCTCAGCTCCCTGATCGGGATCCGTCACCGGATTAAGGTCATAAATGTAGTCATTCCCAAAATCATCGGTGAGAATTTCAACCGCAGGAATGACCCGGTCGCCAACAATGTAGGGCCCCTGCCAATTGGCAACGCCGGGATCCACCGCCAGGGCAACCAGGCCCTCGGCATCAGAAGGAAAACGACCCGTATCTTCGTAGAATGAAAGTAATCCTGCTTTTAAATTAGCCATTTCCTGAACAGTGGCCTGCTCACGAGCTTGAATCATCCGGCGAAAAGCCAATGGTCCGATGGTGCCAGCCAGAATGGCTACGATAGCCAGGACAAGCAATACGGTCATGAGCGAGAAACCACTTCGGCTGGAAATGTGGTGCTCTTGTTTTTGCGTATGGGATACGGTATCCGGGAAGAGGGGATGCTCTAAGGCCATGTGTTGCACCTGCCGAGTGGTATTGGGTTTCATCCAGATTTTCACTTTACTCAATAACCCCTGGTTTGTCGAGAAACTTTCCCCAAACACCGGCTTCTATTTTAACAATTGAAAAAGGCTGCTGTAGTTATCGCTCCAGAAACCAACTTGCTTAGAAGTAGTACCGCAGGGCGATGAATACTCCAGGATGCGTGGGTTTTGCAGGAATTGTTCATTCCTTGTCAGGAGCGCCCACTTGGAACGGTTGATGAAATCTTCGGAACGTTTCTCCTGTATAATGATGAGGGCAGGCACCCCCAATTCCTGGCTCACAGATGCAATGACGGGTTCCAGTTCCAAGTGTCGGTTGGTAATATTAAAAGCCAGAATACCATCAAAATTTAAATGCTTGAGATAAAGACGGAACGCCTCAATGGTGAGTAAATGAACGGGAATGGCATCACCCGAAAAAGCATCAATCACCAGAATATCGAAATTCTGTGGACCGTCTTCTGACAATTCCCGCTCAAGGGAAATCCGTCCATCGCCTTCAATAATTTCCACCTGGCACCGTGCATTCCTGAGCAGGGAGAAATAGTCGTCTGCGATTGTGACAACAGCCGGGTTTATTTCGTAGAACCGAAAATTATCTTGAGGCAAACCCCATGAGGCAATGACTCCAACACCAAGGCCCAGCACGCCCACTCGCAAACTGTCAGCCTGGGATTCAGATTGGCTGGCCCCACTTCGGGCCAGACGCTTGGGATGTTGCTGAATGGCCAGACCAAAACCGCTTTGCGATGAATAGTAAGATCCTATGTTGCCCTGGTTGTCCGGATGCAGAAGCTGCAGCCCATGATTGATCTGTCCACTGTACAGAACCCGCCGGTGGCTGAGTTTGCCAATGTCCATTTCATGCACTCGCAATACACTGTGAAAATTTCGGCGGGTGACGAGGGCATTTCCCTCGGATTCGATGGCACCCTGAATCAAGAATCCTCCCAGCAGGAGAGAGCCAAAAACCCATATTTTTTGAGCCGGGGAGTGCCAGGATGGACGTGGTTTTTCTTGCAGGTTGAACAGGGAATAGCCTACAAGTAAAAAAGCAGCCAGCAATCCCACATGAAGCTCCCAGAAGGCAGAAAATACTCTGACAGCCACTATGCTGACAAAGACACCTCCGAGGGCGCCCCCGAGGGCAACCATCAGATAGAACATGGTGAGTTTATGCGGGGCAGGCTTATGCCTGACCAGCTCTCCGTGGCAGACCATCACGATGCAGAACAAAGCCCCGTTGAATAACAGAACAGCCGTAACCAGATTCAGGTCTGCCCAGTGCTGCAGAAGATAAACCATGAGCACCGTGGCCATGAGAAAAACAGGCACCCAGACAGCCCGCCGGTACCACCTGGGATTATCAAAAGCGATGATGAATGTGATGAGATACAAACCCAGGGGCAAAACCCAAAGAAGGGGAATAGCTGAAAAATCCTCGGTAATTTTACTGGTGACAGCCAGCAGCAGGATCGATCCGCAGGCAGACAACCCGACCCACACCCAGGCAATGCTGTTTTTCCAGGGCCTTTCTGAATTTTCTGTCCGGTGGCTCGGAGATTGTGTCCTGGAGGTCAGAGCTTGTCCGCACCACATACAGAGAACGGCAAAAACCACATAGCCAAGGGACCAGATTTTTGCCTGTTGGTCCAACCCCAGAAGTGGTTCGATAAGGAATGGATACGTGAGCAACGCCAGCAGGGAACCGAAGTTGGACAGAGCATACAACCGATAGGGCGATTTCTGGGGATGGCTTTGT
>JAOZJV010000542.1 GCA_029935695.1 Candidatus Krumholzibacteriia bacterium
CCCATCTCATGGACCGAAGGCTGGGCCCAGTATACGGGCCACCGAATTCCAAACAGCTTCGATGCCACCTATGGAATTCCCTGTATCAACGCCAAGGACTTTGCCGATATTGAAACCTGCGATGAGGACGGTTTGTACCATGACCCCATCAAAACCGAAGGCTTTGTGGCTGCGTTTGTTGTCGACATCGAAGACGTTGATGAAGATGATGATCCTTACTCACTAAACTTTCATGACCAGGTAAACCTGACGGACCGCAACATCCTTGATACTTTGAACAGCGGCAATGCCACCACGGCTATGGGTTTCTTCCAGGACCTCAAGGAGGACTTTCCCAACGACACCGAAGACATGTGGTTCACAGGCATGAACAACGGCATCGACATCGACAACGACACACCCATGGCCTGTTGGCCCCTGACCTGCCTGTCCCATCAAGTGGGCGAGCCTTCGTCCAACCCCAACATATCCTTCTACTGGCCCACCCCGTGGGATGATGCCTCGGGAGTGGAAGACTACTATGTCAGCATCAGCTACAGCCCCGAAGAGCCGCTTCATTACTCGGCCATCAACGGCGTCAATACTTACACCGTGGAAGATGCACCTCCTGGCAGCTACTACTTCAACATCCAGCCCATGGACAGGGCCGGCAACATCTGCACGACCTACACTTCGGTGGGGCCCATTGTCATCGTAGAGCCCCAGCCCATCAATCTGGCCTTTCAACAGCCTGAAGGCTGGGGTTTCTACATTGTACCGCGCAACACCCAGGACGCTTCCCTGGATTATTGTCCGTTGCCCGAAACCCTGGACAGCATGGAGCCCACATACTGGAACCTGGCCGGTCGCAACGAAGGGGATCTTTACACCGGCGCCAACACCATCACCGCCTTGATGGTCGATGGCGAAATCGAGGACAGCTACAACTGGGGCGACCTGCCCGGCTGGTGTCCTTTTATGGTCATGAACGAAGGCCCTGAGTTGATTTTTGGTGGATTGCACTCCATCACCGGAGTCCTGGATCCGGACGACCTTATTTCGGAAACCGATGAGAACGACAACATGATCGGCTGGCAGTTTGCTTGGCGCCCCCCGCTCATTAACCCCGGGACGGTCTATTCCAATGGCTTTGGCGTGCCCGATCCCATGGGCGGCTGGGACACCCTGCCTGCTGCCTGGAAGTTCCACAACTGCTATGGATTACAATTCAACTCCACGGGCTGGTGGAATGCCTTCGTCACCTGGTGCGGAGACCCCGCAGTGGATTACGATCTGCGTCTGTTCGATGTGAACGAAGATCCGGCCGTGGGCTTCCGGTTGACTCGGGAGGCCTCCAACCAACCGGCCGGCTGGGTCGATGCGGTGATCGTCAACCGCAACCAGACCGGTTCTATGGCCTGGGATACGGCTGTGTTCAATCCCAATCTTCACAGCGGCACACACCGGTTTGAACACATCACCAGTGTGGAGGTGGCTTACGGTGATTCCATCAACGAAGTCATGGCTGACGACGAATACCTGATGATGCGGGAATTCAACGTGGGGTATCTGGAAACCGGCGGCATCAGCCTCGATCTGTGGACCGATCCGCCCCAGGCCGACGTGCAATTCAGCTGGCGCGACATGGACTTCACCACTGGTGATATCCTGGATGCCGATGCCACAGCCCTGACAGGTGCCGACGGCCACGCACACCTGGAAGTCGAAGCCCTGGAAGAAGGCTACACTTGCCTGATGATTTGCCGTCAGCCCAAGGACGGCGATGAGGACCTTACGGTAACGTATCGCATCCGGCCCACCTTGCCGGACCTGACTCCTGGTTTCGCCGCGGGGTGGTATGGTCCCGTGGTTCCCCGCAATGATGCCGGCGCCGTGCCTGGTCTGGTCCCTTTGCCGGCTTCCCTGGCAGGCGATGTTGAAAACACCTGGTTCAATTATGCAGTGGAAAACATCAGCACGGGCACAGCCTGGGCAGCCATGCGCTTCCACATCATGATCGACGAAGGGCAGCACAGTTTTACCAAGTTCTACCTCTTCGATATCGAAGGCGGAGAAACCAAAACCATCATCAACGATGGGCCGCGCACCGTCAGCGCCGGCCGCCATTCGGTGGTGCTGGACATCGATCGCAACAACAACATGGCCGAGCTGGACGAAGAGAACAACACCTGGGGCCGGCAGTACAACTGGCGTCCGCCGCAGTGGAACTCACCGGGTTTTGTCACCCGTGATGTGCCACCGAGCATGATTGCCGGCTGGTCTGACATCCAGGTCGGTGGGCTTTATTACAATTGCGATGGTTTGGACTCGGAATACACCAACGCCTACTGGCGGGCTATTGCAGTCATGCCAGGCGGTGAGTCGGATGTGGATGTGCGCCTGCATGAACAGGCCACCAGTCCCGTCAACGGATTCGGATCGAACCTGGTGCGTTCCAGCTGGGGTCCAGCCCAATCAGACTATGTGCTCGTCAACTACAACCTGACCGACTGGCGGGCCTTCGACGCCGGGGTTTTGGGTGTCAGCGGCAGCCAGGATTACCAGGCTGAGGTATTGCACGAGACCTGGCTGGGCAGCGAGGCGGTGGATCACGGTCCGGTGAGCATGGGCGCTGAGGATATTCTCGACTTGTATGAGATGAGGTTACCGGTGGGCACATGGCGCGTGAGTGTCGAGAATGTTACCGGTTCGGTGGACTGGGGTCTGTCTTTCCATCGCGGTGATATGCCGTACATGAACAAAAATGATGTCCAGGATGATGCGGCGGCCTGGTACGAGCCAGGGGGTGCCGATGAAGAAATCACCATCACCATTGAAGAAGAAGCCTACAATGCCATCACCGTGTGGAAAGTGGGTTCCGCTGATATGGGCGCTGCGGGTGAATACATTCTGCACGTAGTCGAAGGCGGAGCGTCCTCAGTGGGTGGCCAGGAAATTCCGTCGGTG
>JAOZJV010000543.1:0-1779 GCA_029935695.1 Candidatus Krumholzibacteriia bacterium
CCCCCATACCGCCGAGAGCGCCACTGATCAAAATCAGGACCCCAAAGCCAAATGCGATTTTCTTTCCCAATGTTAGGTTTTTCATTCTGTTCGCTCCTTGTGGCGTTTTGTAGGTTTTCTGTACATTTATCAATTCTGTTGATCACTAAAAAGATTAAACGGCAAAGCTAATCAACATTCTTCTAGGTTTTCGGGTGCATAAAGCTTTCCTCAATAGGGATTAGTCCTTATTTTGTGAAATTTGGTTTTCAACCACCATTGCCGGTGATGGGGTTGCCCTTAAAGCCAAACCATACCATCTTAAGCCTTCGCCGCTGAACGGTCCTGCCAGGAAGCAAGACCCTGATCCTCATCTGTGATGGAGCCACCGTGAACGACATTCTCTCCGCTTTGAATCCCGCCCAGCATGCAGCCGTCACCGCTCCGGATGGCCCTGTTCTCGTGGTTGCCGGTGCCGGCAGTGGCAAAACCCGCGTACTGACCACCCGGGTGGCCTGGCTGCTGGCGGAAAAAGGCGTCCGCCCCGGTGAAATCATGGCTTTCACCTTCACCAACCGGGCAGCAAAGGAAATGCGCGAGCGTGTTTCAAACACCGTGGGTCAGAACCAGGCCCCTTTCTGGATCGGCACCTTTCACGCCACGGGCCTGAAAATCCTGCGCAGCGATGGTGCTGCCATCGGCATCAAAAACGGTTTTTCCATCTATGACACCGACGACACTACCAAACTGCTCAAACAGGTCATGGGTGAGCTGAAAATTGATCCCAAACAGTTCACACCCAATGGTACACGCTCCAAAATCAGCAGTTGGAAAAACGAGGACATCAGCCCCACTCAGGCTCAAGCTCAGGCCACCACATTCATCGATGAAAAATACGCTGCCCTGTACGAAGGCTATGAAAAAGCCCTGCGCAAGAGCAACGCGCTGGATTTTGATGATCTCATTCTGCGCACAGTGCAACTGCTGGAGCAGGACGATGAAGTGCGCGAAAAATACGCCCGCAAATTCCGTCACGTCATGGTGGATGAATTCCAGGACACCAATCCTTTGCAGCTGCTGCTGGTCAAGTTACTGACCACCGTGCACGGCAATCTCTTTGTGGTGGGGGATGACGATCAGAGCATTTACAGCTGGCGCGGTGCCAAAATCGAAAACATGCTGAAATTTGAAGATTTTTTTGCTGGCGCGGTCACCTTCCGCCTGGAGCAGAACTATCGCAGCACAGGGAATATTTTGAAGGCGGCCAACCAGGTCATCGCCCACAACAAGAAGCGCAAGGGCAAAAACCTTTGGACCAGCGACGGCGATGGCGACCTGCTCACCGAAGAAGAATTTCTGGATGATGAGGATGAAGCCGCCCGCCTGGTGGACATTGTGCGCGCCGAAACCAGCACCGGCGGATTGACCAGAGGCGACATCACTGTGCTGTACCGCACCAACGCCCAGTCGCGGGTGCTGGAAGACGCCCTGCGCCGGGCCCACATGGCCTACCAGGTGGTGGGCAGTTTGCATTTTTACGACCGCAAGGAAGTGCGCGATGTGATGGCCTATCTCAAACTCATTGCCAACCCTGCTGATTCCATCAGCGCGTTGCGGGTTATCAATGTGCCCAAACGCAAGATCGGCAAGACCACCGTGGACCGGCTGCAGGATCTTGCCTCCCGCGAGGAAATGACCCTTGGTGAAGCCGCTGCCGAGGGCGGTCTCATGGAACAGCAAATTGCACCGGCGGCCTGCAAACGTGTGCGTGATTTCTTTCAACTTCTGACCCGATTTCGA
>JAOZJV010000543.1:1789-2945 GCA_029935695.1 Candidatus Krumholzibacteriia bacterium
CCATCAAGGATCTGGTTGAACTGGTCACCACCGAGATTGGTTTTCAAAGTTATCTGGAAGCGGATGATCCGGAAACCGCGGGTGCCCGCAGTGAAAATGTGGCCGAACTGTTCAACGCAGCCGGCAGTTTCGATGAATCGAGCGCCGGTGGAACCCTGGAACAATTTCTGGAGCAGGTTGCCCTGGTGGCTGATCCGGACAAGATCAAAACCGAAGAGGGTGTGGTGCGGTTGATGACCATCCACACGGCCAAGGGGCTGGAATTCCCGGTGGTGATTCTTACCGGTGTGGAGGATGACATCCTGCCGCACATCAACAGCCATGATGATGAAAGCAGCCTCGAAGAAGAACGCCGGTTGCTCTACGTGGCCATCACCCGGGGGGAGAAGCGGGTGTATTTGCTGCACGCGGCACGCCGCCGACGCTTTGGCACCTGGCAGGACAGCCTGCCCTCACGCTTTCTGGCTGAAGTTCCTGACGAATTGGTGGAGCGGCGCCATCTGGACAAAACTTCCCAGGCCCCGGTCTCCCAGTCACTCTTTGGCGGCAGCAGCTATGGCGGTGCTTATGGGGGCAGAGCCAAAAAACCGGTGGGCAAGGTGGGGAAATCCACCTGGAGCCCCAACAGTGGCAGCGCCCAATCGGCGGGCAGTCAATCCAACAGCATCTCGTCCTCGGTCAACCCTCACCAGTGGGGTTCAAGCAATAAGCCCAGGAAGAAAAAGGTGGAAAACGATGCCGCCGTCTGGGATTCCGATGTGCGGCAGGACAGCCAGTTTTATACGGGCCAGACTGTGACTCATGGCATTTTCGGATCCGGCCGGGTGGTGCGGGTGGAAGGCATGGGAGAGGACATGTTGGTGACGGTGGATTTCTTTCAGTCGGGGCAGAAACACATCAATCCCCGATTCACGATTTTGACACCTTTGGATTGAGCCGATCAGTGTACGAAGGTTGTTTTGATGACGCACCGGTGATTGGCAGCGCGGAACTCAAACCAGTAAACTCCGGCGGCCATGGGGTGGGCCGCCTCCGGAGAAAACGGCCACACATGGGGGATACTCTCTTCATCCCCGGCTGGTCCTGTGGCCTCCAGCAAGCCGGGGGCGCCGTCTTGAACCAACCGACCCCGGGCATCGTAGATCTTCAATGAAAG
>JAOZJV010000544.1 GCA_029935695.1 Candidatus Krumholzibacteriia bacterium
TTTCTGCCTGGGTCAGGCTGGAGGCCTCCAGGGTGCCCAGGTCCAATCGTTTCAGATTGTTTATCAAACTGCCGGCCATTGAGGACTGATGATGAACCACCAGCGAAGTTTTATTCTCGCAGGCTGCCATAAGATTTTCCCAATGATTTTTCAGGTAAATTTCAGCTGAATTTTCTGCCTCAACTTCAGGCATGACGGTGGTGAACCAGAAGGTGGAGCCTTGTCCTTCCACACTGTCGGCGTTGATTTCTCCGTTCATCATTTCAGCCAATTTGCGGGAAATACTCAGTCCGAGGCCGGTTCCACCATATTTGCGGGTGGTGGAGCCGTCCGATTGGGAGAAGGGTTCGAAAAGCTTGGCAATTCCAGTGGGCGCAATGCCAATTCCCGTATCAGTCACGGAGAACTTCAAGGTTTGGCTGCCCGCTGGTGAATCTTCAGCCTTCACATTAATAGTGACACTGCCATCTTCGGTGAATTTCAGGGCATTGCCCGTGAGGTTGATCAGCACCTGGCGCAGCCGTGTGGGGTCGCCCATGGTCACCAGGGGCACTGCTGGTTCCGCGGAACCACAGAGTTGGATGTCTTGCTCCCGGGCTTTGACACCCAGCATGTCCAGAACTTCATCCACGACTTTTCGGGGTTCGAAAGGAATGATTTCCAGATCCAGTTTTCCCGCTTCAATTTTGCTGTAATCCAGAATGTCATTCAGCAGGCTGAGCAGAGAGTCGGCGGATGAGCTGATGGTATTGCCGAATTCCCGTTGGGAGGAGCTCAGCTCCGTGTCCAGCAGCAGATCCGTCATGCCGATGATACCGTTCATAGGCGTGCGGATTTCATGGCTCATGGTGGCCAGAAACTCACTTTTGGCCGCATTGGCACTTTCGGCGAGGATCACCATTTCATTGGCGCGGATGGCAGCTTTTTCCAGCTGAACATTGGCATCTTCGGCATTCTCTTTGGCCTGGACAAGTTTATCACGCGCTTCAAATTCTTCAGTGATGTCCTTGGTGGCTCCCCGGAATCCCGTTAAATGCCCATTCTCATCAATAATGGGCACACCGTTGATGCGCACGGGAACAAGCCCGCCATCACTTTGCTGAACCCAGTGTTCCACATCCACAATGGAGCCCTTGCTTCGGGCTGTGGCAACCAGAAGTCGCTTGATGCGAATCTTTTCTTCATCAGGTAAATAATCAGTGAAATGTGAGCCCACGACTTTTTCGGGCTCCAGGCTGAGCAGGGATTGAGTATTGCCTGAGACGAAGACAAAATAACCGGATTGGTTTGTTTCCCATACCCAATCGCCGGAAGCTCGAGCCATATCAGAGAAACGCACATGGGATTCATGCAGCTCATCAGCAGCTTCGGCTTCACGCATCCTGACCTGGGTGATGGACAGAGTAATGATCCGGGTCATGGTCAACAGGAGACCAGCGACCACTAAACCCAGAAGGGCGGTGCCGGCACGGCGGTTGTTCGCATCCGAATCCAATTGGGCAAATTTGTAATCTGATGTCTTGTCCAGAGCGATGGTCAGCTCATTTTGGTATTGGGAAATTAAAGCCGAGAATGCTTCAAGCTCCGGGCTCAGATTCGTTATTTCTTCCGATGCCCGGAGATAGGACAGTCTGTATTGGGAATATCCTTTTTGGGGTTTGGAACCCTGAGATCCGATCAATCGTTTTTCGATGGTGCTGAGAGTGGCTCGAATGATGGCTAATTGCACCTGCTGGCTCGGTTCCAAACTGAAGACAGTCTGATAATCCTCCAGTTGAAATTCCAGGATCGACAGGGTTGGTTTCAAATGACTGTGCAAAAGCAGGTCACATTGCCTGGCGTTGGATGCGTGGGCCATTTGAAAGAGAATGCTCTGGCACTCGGTTGCCGTTTGTTGGGCCTCCATGATTAAATCTGAAGCCATGATTGAAGATTGCCCCAAATTTTTGAGGGTTTTCATTTCGTCGTGAGTCGCCCCGCCGCCGGGGGCCAGATTCGAATGGATCCGCTGTCGTTGTTGAGCCAGATTCAACATGACTTCTTCGTGTTGGTTATGGATGGACGAGGTGAGGTTCCGCAGGGAGGGTTCCAGGTCTTCGAAGTAGGCTTCACTCCGGTAGTATGCCGCCAATTTTTCAGCCCTCAGGTCAAGGGCCTGCTGTGCCAGGTTTTCCCATTGGGTGGCAATATCGGTCAACCCATCAAATTCAGCATCCAGACCATGGGTTTCGGCAATTTCTTCAAGGGCATCCACCAGATTGGTCATCTCGCCATTCTGGATGATGAAAGCATCCATGTCCCGGGAGGCCCTGGAATCATCAAGATCATTGTCCACCAGAGCCTGCAGCAGGAACCGCCGTTTGGTAAAATTGTCGGAGAAATTGGACTGCAATCTTTGGTTTTTCATCAGATCAGTGGTCAGGGTGTTTTCCTCCTGGTGGAATTTACTTTCCTGGACCAGGTAGGCAATCCCCATAACACCCCCGGCAATCAGGGCAGTCAAAATGAGGAACCACACACGGCTCTCAATGGAATTCATCGGTTTTTGCCACAAGTTGGCCAAAGCTAATCCTTATGAAAAATAATTATCAGTAGATTGATTCATCTGATGTTTCTGGGTTTTTATCGGACCAAAATGATGGATATTTAGCGATTATTGAGACTTTGCGTGCCGAGGAGTTGACATATTTCCAAAAAGAGACTAATCCTATCATGATTATACGCTTTCACAAAAAGGAGTGATACATGTCTCAGGGTTTGAAAAGAATCCACCACGTGGAATTTGTGGTGGGTAATGCCAAACAGGCAGCATATTTTTACCGGCAGGGTTTCGGGTTTGACCAGATTGGGTACCGGGGGCCCGAAACCGGATTCCCCGATCAAGTGTCTTATCTGCTGAAACAAAACGATATATGGCTTATTCTGACCACGCCGTTGCGGCATG
>JAOZJV010000062.1 GCA_029935695.1 Candidatus Krumholzibacteriia bacterium
CTGCACCCGGAGCTGTATCCTGTGGACTGAGCGCTTCCCCGTTGATGACCACATCCTGCAAGCTGACCCGCAGTTCAACATTGTCGGGAATGGGCACAAGGGGAACCGCGCGCAGTTTGATTTCCATGAAAATTTCAGTAGGAAACCAGAATTCACCAAAACGCTCCTGGCTCATGCGGTACACGGGAATCGATTCCAGGAACATGGGATAAGGAACGGCGTCGGTCATCCGTGCCTCAAATTTGCGCACCACCCAGTTGGAATAATCAACCCAGATGGTGCCTGAAGGAAGGGCCTCAAATTTCACCTTGGGCCGGAAACTGATTTTATAGATCAGGTTGTTGCCCACCAGCAGGCGGTCCAGGATTTCGTAGTGATAACGATGGCCGCCCGTGGATGAAAAAGGCATCTCATCGATCATGCCATCCTGCATGGGCAGAAATTCGGCAGTCATCTCTTCATCAATCTCATCCTCAACCTGTTCACCATTTTCAAACTTGCGGCTGCGTTCCCAAAGCTTTGCCACCTGATCGCCCAACTCACGGCTGTAATAGTGGCGCAGGGCAAATTCTTCAATCTTGTAGTTGCCGCCAAGTTTTCCGGGCTCATCACGGAGCACCTGGGTGATGAGAGTTGTGTATTCATAGCTGGCCATGAGGTAATCATCCCGCTTGATGCGCCGGGTGATCTCCTCAATCACTTCTTCCACAGTGACCTTGGGGGCTGAAACAACAACGGTGTCGCCAGAATCAGGATCAGTGCCGAGAGTATCGGCCGGAGTATGGGGATTGTTGTTTTGGCCCCAGGCAGGGACCGCCAGAATCAGGCACAGGACCAGACCGAAATTTTTCAACTTTTGGGGTTCCAAGAAATATCCTCGTCGTCAAGACTGTGGCTGAATTATTTGTCCTCGAATAATTCCTGTTCAGCCGTCTTTTTGGCTTCAGACTCAGCAGTGCGCCGGTCCAACTCCCGGGTCATGGCATTGACGCCCCATTCCAATTGTTTGGCAAACTTGTCGATGGTTTCGGTGTAACGATCGAAGGCATTTCCCTGGCGTTCGATTGCAGGCTGGGAATTGTTTTTGGCGCCCACATAGATGGATTTCATTCCCGACAGTTGGTGCAGGCGATCACTGTTGACTTCCTCGCCCTTGCCAGATTTCTTGCTTGATGAGGAATCATCATAATGTGCCGCACCGGAGGTGCCTGATTTTACCATTTCCCCATGTTGCTTGATGGTGATCAAATCACCGAGATCACTTTCCCGGCGCTTGATGCAATCGCGCATGAAATCGTTAATATTGGGAATCACTTTCTGGCGCGAGGCATTGGATGATTGATTTCCTGAACTTTTAAGCTTCGATTGCAGGCTCTTGAATTCCTTGTGCTCTCTCTTGGTGGCCCGGAGGTCTTTTTCAATCTCGGATGTGGGGCGCTCTGTTTTCTTGGCTGCCCAACCCAAAGAAGCCACCATCGTTATCATAACCAGACTCAACAGACAGATGGTCAACAGCTTGGTAAATCGCTTCATGGGATAAACCCTTTCCTTAACAAAAAACCGTCAGGCCCAACAACCGTTGCCCTGTTGGTCGCACAAAATCCTATATGGACATCTTATTTCGTCAGCTCGGCGAAGAAAATAACTTTTTTCTGCCCACCCTTGGTACTGAAAATTTTTGCCTGGGCCTCGCTACTGACGGCGGGGCCCGGCGCCACCTTTGCTGTTCAACTCTGCCACGAACTCAACCAGATCGCCCTCACGATAGAAATCCACGGCAATGATGTTGGGTGTCATTCCGCGTTCGCTTCGGCACTGCTCAACCCGCTTCGACAACACTTCACGGGTGTTGACCAGGGCGGCATCACTGGGCCGCGAAGTGGGCGGCGTAGTGACCCAGTGGTTCATCAGCAAAAACGACCCAGCAGTGCCCCCGCGGTTGGGCGCATTGGAAAAATCTTCCGGACTGCTGAAGTGATAAGGTGTCTCCTGACACACATCCCAGGCCAGATGATACCAGGGCACACCTTCAGTGTTCTTCTCGCCCATGACCAGCACCCGGCCTCCGCTGGCAACCATTTCTCCCAACGTTGGCCATGGCAAACTCACCGGTCCCTGCCACACCAATTCCAGCAGACCGCTCTCTTCAAAAGCCTGGGCTATAGCCTCCGGCTGAACGGAATCTTCAATAATGATGATGATGATTTCCTGAGGGTTGGAAAGGAGAAAATCACGGATATCAATCAGCACCGGCACCAACAGCTGGGCTCCCAATTCACACAAACCGTGGCAAAGATAGAGATCACTTTCGCCCCCCTCGTCACTGGCCAATCGTTCGCGAATGCGCAGGGCTGCATCAAGGCCTTCGGTTCCCAGAATCGGTTCCAGTTTTTCCCGTGAAATTTCACCCTCGGCAAGATCAGTTTGAACAGCGTTGCCAACTGGAATACCGGGCAAGACATCCAGCATCAGGGCCCGGATACCATCCTGCAGCTGAAAGCGAACACTCACCTGTTGGTTGGGGAAAAGCCATCCCTCCACATCGGCAGCCCCCATGGCGTTGTGGGTGCAGGCAAAGACTACTTCGTTCAAAGGTTGATCCTGGAGATAGCTTTGCCCACTGGAAACCAATTCCGAGTCAACAAAAGCCGCAGTGGTGGATGGTTCAGGATTTTGAGCGAGGAAAAATGTCACAACCAGCACCATTGCCACAACCAGCACCACCGGCAGACGGTGCAAAAAGACCGACTGTTTGTTTTCTGCTGCTGCCCTTTGCTGTTGACGCACCGCCGGATCGACCGCCAACCGGGACAACTCGCGCAAACCGATAAAGCAGATGAAACCTCCGGCAATGCCCACCGTCCAGCGAATCACCTGGGTTGGTTCCATGACTGTCGCGACACCAAAGAGGACCAGAAATGAACCACGAGCCAGGCGCAGCCAGCGGTTTTTGGGCGAATCCACCAGCACCCGGCGAGCCATGTTGCCCACCGATTCCAAATTCATCACTTCCAGGAATGCCGTGGCCGCCGCCATCATCAAAACACCCATGCTGCCGAGGAGAAGAATTCGCGCCCGGAAGCCGGCCACAAAAGTGGACCAAACCCCGGCCAGGGCCTGGCCCAATGCCGGATCATCAGGGATGCGCGCCACAACCCCGGCTCCCAGTTTAAAACCGACAAATGTGATGACAGCCACCGCTGTGATAGAAATGCCCACCCGTAACAGGACCAACTCCTGCTGTTCGGACACCAGAACACTGATGATCAGGAGCAATGCCCCTGCTAAAAAAATGATCCTCGACCAGCGTCCGAATTTCTGGCCGTAGTGCAGGGCCTGCTGTGAAATTTCAAGCACAGGACCCTGTTGAAGTCCCCCCAGAACGGCCACCGCATCCTGAGGAATCATTGCCGCCAGCTCCGGCCGGTCGGCCAAGGCATCCTTCAGGATCAAGCCAAAGTCTGAAACCGACAGCAGCACATCCTGGCCACTTTTGGTTGCCAGCAGCTGGTGACTCCTCTTGGCTCCCTGGCGGACCACACTTTTGAATGGGGCAGACGTGACCACAGCTTCGGTTGCTGTTTGTATGAGCGGCCGCACCAGGATCAGATCCGTGTTGGCTTCGGTGGTGGCGTCGGTCAGCTTGCTCGTTACATAGGATGCGGTGCGTTTGTCACTCAGACTGTCCGCCAAACGATCTGCGAAGAATTCATCATCGAAGATGGCGCGGGTGCCTAGGGAGATGGTGGTGCCGGTCAATAGGAGGAGGACGCCGATTGTGGCACATATTCCAACAATAACAGAACGCATCAAGGGATCCTTAGGGTTGTGCCGCGGAGAATGTTGCTGGCCTACAATGAACCAAATATTTGCGATTGTATCAACTGCAAACACTTCCAAAATGCAATTTTACTATAAAAAAAGGCCCTTTTGGGCCCAGCAACATTCTTCGCGGCACAAGCGGACATCTTCAATATTATCCTGAAAATATGGTATAATTAAGGGAAGGTGAGAACCTTGGCCTGTATTTTATATGGGGAGAATCGGCATGAAGGCATTCTTTACGACCATCACCACCTTCGTCATGCTCTTTGCTTGTATGGGTGCTTTTGCGGCCGGCAGTGTATCCCTTCCTCAATTGCTTAACGTCGATCAAATTGTCCCGCAAATCCCAAAAACCAGCAAGGATGCCACCGATTCACTGTACCTTTTGGGTGGCCCCGGCGTCCTGTCCGGAAAATTTCAAACTGAAGATGGCCTGCCCGTTCGATCAGGTTTGGACCGATGCCCTAGGCGGCTCTGTGGAAACAACCTGAGTCGAAGAAGAAGGCTGGATTGCCTCAGTGGTTCAACTGAGCGTGGGCAACTACGAAACACTTCGTTTCCACCTGCGACTATACCGAACCGGAACCGAGGGATGGACCCTTGGCAGCGCCGAATTCGAAGTCATGATTCCCGGAACTGCAGACCATCAGGTTTTACACTGGGAAATTGCCGAACAACTGGTCATGGTGGATTTAATGCGCAGCGGTTTGCTTGACGCAGAGGTGCCCATGATGTCCACCGGACCCATCAACCAGGTGGGCGGTTTCGGGGAAATCCCCGTGGAGATTTACAACATGCTGCCTGCAGATCTGACCGATCTGATTGGCTGTATGTGACAGGTCCGGTAACATTCGATCTCTGGGTGAAAGTGGATCAGCAAGGTCGGTACAAGTACCGAAGCAGCTACGATGGCACCCTGAACGCCCTTCCCATCGACATGGAAACGGGACAACCTGCTGGTGAAATGTTCCCTGCAGTTGTGGGCGACCGGCAACATGGTCACCTCAACCAGCAGGGGGCCTATGTCTCCTCACGGATCAGGCGTTTGACCCATGAGTTGGGGGGTGCTCAACTTCTCATGGAAGATTTGAATATTCATGAAGGCGGACCCAGGTACTACCGTTCTTTCGAGCGGTGTCTTGATGCCAATACATTGCGTGGATTTTGATTGATTTGACACACCCGGGTAAGTCACTGAAGTGCTTGCACTTGGGGCATTCGTAACGCAGCGACATGATTCATTCCTTTTGATTTGAGTTACAGGAGTAACCGCCAAACAGAGGCTTTATTCACCGGGTTTTGAGAAAAAACAGTCTCAAGCCCTTCCTCAGGCTTCCGACAATGAATACATGATACTCAGCGCAACTCATCCTGCCATCCAATCTCTGCAGCAATCTCCGGTGCAGAAAAAGGGCTCTGCCCCGAACGCAACCGACAAAACCCAACTCACCGAAGAAGAACAAAACGATGTTCGCGAGCTCAAGGCCAGAGACCGTGACGTTCGGGCTCACGAGCAGGCCCACCTTGCGGCCGGCGGCCAGTACATCACCCACGGAGCAACCTACTCTTACCAGCAGGGCCCCGATGGTCAGCGGTACGCCACCGGTGGAGAAGTGGGCATCGATGCCTCCCCTGTTTCCGGTGATCCGGAAGCCACCATCAGGAAAATGCAAACGGTTCGGGCTGCTGCCCTGGCTCCAGCCAGTCCTTCAGGTCAGGATCAGCAAATCGCTGCCCAGGCGACACAGCAGGCCGCACAGGCCAGAGCTGATCTGCAAACGAAAAAGGCGGAAGAGGCCGAGGCTATTGGCGGGTCGTTGGATGTAAAGGCCTGAAAAACTTCTATTTGAGCAACATCATTTTTTCTGATGTCACACTCTCTTCGGTTCTCAATCGCAGCAAATAGATTCCCGATGGAACTGCCCTGCCCTGCTCGTCTGTCCCCTGCCAATCCATGACGTGTGCGCCTGTCTGGAGCGTACGGTCTGCCAAAACGGTAATGCACCGGCCCTTCATATCGTAAATGCACAGTTCCACATTTTGCGCGCGCTGGATTGAAAATGAAATCGTTGTGCGTGGATTGAAGGGATTGGGATGCACTGAAAGATTGGCCCTCATCTGGGGTGTGTTGGTGAGTTCGGGATCTAAAACCTCATCATCCACTGCCGACAATCCGCTGCATTGCAAAGGCAGGATCTGCAGGCCGGAAGCCCCAT
This sequence comes from Candidatus Krumholzibacteriia bacterium, assembly GCA_029935695.1. GTDB lineage: Bacteria > Krumholzibacteriota > Krumholzibacteriia > LZORAL124-64-63 > LZORAL124-64-63 > LZORAL124-64-63. The sequence goes on from JAOZJV010000062.1 coordinate 6,042, forward strand.
CGGCCAGAAGCACGTTATTGCCAGTAACGGCCACACTGAAAGCGCCACCATCGCCTCCGTAAAAAGGGCCGCCAGGTGTATGGATAGTGCCCATTAAAAAAGGGCTCTCAGGGTTGGAAATATCCACCACCTGCAAACCGGCAGAATAATCGGCAACATAGGCAAAAGACCCTGAAATCACGACGCTGCGAGCATCACCTGCAGTATCGACACTGCCTACGATCTGGGGATTTTCAGGATTGGAGATGTCGATGACCTGAAGACCGAACGAATGGTCGGCAACATAGGCATGGCTGCCCAAAATGGTCACGCCATTGGCATACCCTGGTGTATCAACACTTCCCACAATTTGAGGTTCATAAGGATTGGAAATATCGATCACCTGAAGACCCGCAGTCTCATCGGCAACGTAAGCATGGCTGCCTGAAATTGCTGTGCCCTGGGCATTGCCCGGAGTTTCGACACCACCCATGATTTGCGGGTTAAAAGGGTTGGCAATGTTGATCACTTGAAGACCAATGGGGCCCCGATCGGCCACATAGGCGCGGTCCCCCACAACCGTCACTCCGCAGGCATAGCCAGGCGTGTCAACATGACCCACGATTTGTGCACTTTCGGGGTTGGAAATATCAATGACCTGGAGACCCGAATAATTGTCGGCGACATAGGCGTAGGAACCCTCGAGAGCCACCGCTTTGGATTGGCTGGGGGTTTCAACACTCCAAACGGACTGAGGGTTTTCCGGGTCTGAAATATCGACCACCTGAAGACCATATTCATTATCAGTGACAAAAGCATGGGAGGCTGAAACGGCGACCCCATTGGCATAGCCTGGCATGGGTGCATCCCCCACAACCGGGTGACTTTCCGGGTGAGTAATATCAATCACCTGGAGTCCAGACATGTGATCGGCGATGAAAGCGTGGGTCCCTGTAACAGCGATATCCCAGGCCTGGCTCGGAGTGTCGACGCTGCCCACAATGAAGGGACTTTCGGGATTGCTGATGTCAATCACCTGCAGACCGGAATAGCCATTGGCAACGAAAGCAAGAGTGCCCGAAACGGCAACACCATGAGCGCCCGTGTTGTTATGAACAGGCGTGAGGACACTGCCCACAATGTATGGATTTTCCGGAGTGCTGATGTCGATCACCTGGAGGCCGGAAGCATCATCAGCCACGTACGCATAGGTGTCTGTGATCACCAAACCAATGGCTTTGCCAGGGGTGTTGGCATTACCCACAATGTGCGGGTTTTCGGGGTCAGAGATATCGACAATTTGAAGACCGGAAGAATGATCGGTGAGGTACGCATACGTGCCCGATATTTCCATGTTCCGAGGCAGACCCGGTGTATCCATGCTGCCCACAATGTGAGGGCTTGCGGGATTGGAAATATCGACCACCTGCACACCAGCGGCAAAGTCCAGGACGTAGGCATGGCTGCCGGCAACGGCCACACCGATGGCCCGGTCAGGTGTTTCCACGCTGCCGATAATCAGAGGGCTTTGGGGATTGGAAATATCCACCACCTGCAGGCCGAAATCATCAGTGAAGAAAGCAAGTGTGCCGGAGACAGCCACATCGTAGGCGAAGGATGAAGTAGGGGCGCCTCCCACAACCTGGGGGCTCTCAGGATTGCTGATGTCGATCACTTGAAGGCCGGACGTGCCATCAGAGACGTAGGCGTATGAATCCACAATGACGAGATCCTGAGCCCGGCCTGGGGTTTCAGTGGAGCCAACCCAGTGCAGATAATCCTGGTAGTCGATGCAGTCCTGCGCAAATCCAGGAAGAGGAACCATGGCAAAAGTGAGGAGAATTGAAATCAGAAACTTCATTTTTGATACCTGCAGATGAAATTCAAATGGGTGTATTGCCGATTAGGTGTTCAAAAGCCGTTTCGCTTTATCCCCTATGCCTTTGCGGGTTTATAATTATAACATAAATGAGGTAAAAAAGGGGAATTTCCCGCCGGCGGGAAATCCTCCAATGATCAACCAACGGATTAAACCAGCCCACAGATCAAAAACATGCTATAATGGTGCACAGAAAATATCTTATGTGCTTTCGCCAACCCCTTGCACAATGAGATCCCTTTCCTGCCCAATAACCTAATTTACAACCACATCAAGGCTTTGCGCCGACGTTTGTGTGCAGGAGTTTGTGATTATAGCCCTTTAAAAGGCATTCTGAAATCAAGGAGCGACTCGTGAATAAAATCCTTCTTCTGCTCGTGTTATCCGTTTTTCTGGTAACTTCCGCCCAAGCGGGCACCATCTCCCCCAATTTACAAACTCTGCTCGACGCCAAAGGCGCCGACGAGCATGTCAGTGTCATCGTGCACATGGCAGACAAAGCACCCATCACCGCCATCCAAGCGGACTTGAGTGCACGTAAGGCCACCCGGCAGGAGCGTCACGAGACGATTATCTCCGCCTTGCAGGAAGCCACTCGCTCCCAGGATGACTTGCTGGTCGAACTTTCCATCCAGCAACGCGGTGGCGAAGTCGCAGGCTTCACCAGCTACTGGATCAGCAACCTGATGGTGGTCATGGCCACTCCTGGAGAAATCCAGCGCATTGCTGACCGCAGTGATGTTGAATGGGTGGAACTCAATTTCAAGCCCGAGCTGATTGAACCGGCCAGCCGCCGGGACGTTCAGGCCGGAGACGGCGGAGAAGGCAACCGGAGCATCGGCATCACCAGCGGACTGCTGGCTCTCAACGCCGACCGTGTGTGGTACGAACTGGGCATCACTGGCGAGGGCCGGATTGTCGGTAGTCTTGACACTGGTGTGGACGGCAACCATCCTGCCCTGTCCAACCGCTGGCGTGGCCTGACCCACTCCTGGCAAGAGTCATGGCACGATGTAGTCGGCTCAGCTTCCCAATTTCCCAACGACACCAACAGCCACGGCACCCACACCACCGGCACCATGGCCGGAGTGGCAGCCAACGACACCATCGGTGTGGCCTGGGGTGCCGAGTGGATCGCCGCCAACGCCATCGATCAAGGTGCCGGCTATACCTTCAACAACGATATTTTTGACTGCCTGGAGTGGTTCACCGATCCTGATGGCGATCCGTCTACCGTGACCGATGTGCCTGATGCGGTTTGCAACTCCTGGGGCGTCAGCGAAGCCTTTGGTTACCCTGACTGCTACAGTTCCTGGTACACCGCCATCGACAACTGCGAAGCTGCCGGTGTGGTCACCTTGTGGGCCACAGGTAACGAAGGTCCCTCGGCCAGCTCTGTGCGCTCTCCTGCAGACCGGGCAACTTCAACCACCAGCGCTTTCAGTGTCGGCTCGGTGAATGCCAACGGTTCGTATCCCTATTACATTTCCAGCTTCTCCAGCCGCGGTCCCAGCACCTGCACAGCTCCGGAAGCAAACCTGATCAAGCCCGAAGTCACTGCTCCTGGATCTGGCGTTTACAGCTCTGTTCCCGGCTATGGTTATTCGTACTATGACGGCACCTCCATGGCCACGCCTCACGTCGCCGGTGTGGTTGCGCTCATGCGCCAGGCTGCCCCCAACATTGAAGTGGATACCATCAAGCAAATCCTCATGGACTCGGCCCACGACTTTGGCTCTCCTGGTGAAGACAACAGCTACGGCTGGGGTTTCATCGATGCCTATGACGCCGTGGTCATGGCCATGCAGTATGGCTACGGTCAGTACACCGGCAACGTGACCAACGGCAGCTACGGTGGCCAGCCTGTCGTCGGTGTTGAAGTCACCATGGAAAACGGTGATGCTGCTTTTGAACAACTCACTAACGGAAGTGGCGATTTCAGTATTTACGCACCTGACGGAAGCTACACTGTTACTGTTGCTGCCCCCGGATTTGCCACGGGTCAGTCCACTGTGCAGATGTCTCATCCGAACATCATCACTGAAAACTTTGCATTGGTGGATAACGCCGGCCCCGCTGTTTTCGGCGTGAGCCAGCCTCTGACCGCCAGTGATGCAGAACCCTTCTACCCCATTTCCGCTGAGGCTTTCGACCACAGCACCGTCGTCAGCGCCGCCCTGCACTACCGCACCAATGATGGTGGATGGAATGAAGTGCCCATGGTGCTGGATGGCGATATTTTCAGCGCTGACATCCCCGGACAAGGCTCCAACGCCTCCGTTGATTATTATGTCTCCGCTGTGGACGGCCTTGACCAGGTGGGCACCGCACCCTTGAATGCGCCCCAGGAAACATACTCCATTCTGGTGGCCGAGCAGATCTATGGTTACACCGTGGAAGATCCCGAAGATGATGACTGGCAAACGGGTGTCGCCGGCGATGCAGCCACGGCCGGAGTATGGGAACGGGCTGATCCCGTGGGAACCGAGATCATGGGAATCACCATCCAACCCGAAGACGATCATACTGCCGACCCCGGCACTCTCTGTTTCATCACAGGCAACGGCCAGCCTGGCGGCGGTGCCACCAGTTCGGACATCGACGGTGGTTGCACAACTCTGCTGAGCCCGGTTTTCGACTTGAGCCAGGTTGAAACCGCCTTTGCCAAATACTGGCGCTGGTACAGTGAAGCCGGCGCAGTGGTCGACGATGAATTCGCCGTGGATGTCTCCGATGATGGTGGAGAAACCTGGGTGGAAGTGGAACGCGTTGTCGACATTGAAGCCGAGTGGACCCAGGTGGTCGTGGACCTGAATCAATTGATCGAATTCACCGACCAGGTCGTGTTCCGTTTCATTGGTTGCGACCTCAACACCAGCAGTGTCGTCGATGCCGGCATCGATGATTTTGTGATCCTGGCCTTCACGCCCCAGTCTACGGCTGTGCCTGATGGCGCTCCCCAACCGGCAGTGGTGCGTTTGGCCCAGAACCGTCCCAACCCCTTCAACCCGAGCACCACCATCGCGTTTGAATTGCCCTTGGCCAACCAGGTCGAGCTGGCTGTTTACGCCCTGGATGGCCGCCGCATCGCCACCTTGCTTTCAGGCCAGATGGCAGCCGGACCGCACCAGATTGTGTGGAACGGGCGGGATGATCACGGGCAGCAGGTTGCTTCCGGTGCCTATTTCTACCGTCTGCAGGCTGGCGCTCAGGTGCAGACACGACGGATGATTATGATTAAGTGATATGGCCTCCATGAGGTTGGTTGAATTGCCGAGGGTTTTTGGGGTTTCCCGAAAACCCTCGGCTTTTTTTTCATCACTTGACCAAGCCCCTAAGC
>JAOZJV010000545.1 GCA_029935695.1 Candidatus Krumholzibacteriia bacterium
GTTCCAGGATTCTTCGGGGAACCCTGACTGGAATGGATGGACTCACCAAGACCTGACCCAACAAACAGAAACCCACTGGAAAGTCAGCAATTATGCGGCGTCAAATCTTCCGGGTGGTCCTGGAAATCTTGCTGCTTTCTGTGGTGATGAAACCTATGAATCCTGCGATCCCCTGGACTCGGTCGGAGGGTACGGTAACAGTTGGTTTGAACAACTGGAATTCAGTTATGTGGTTGCCGATGCTGCTGACAATTGCATCATGCAGGTCAGCGGAGTGTTCAACAGCAACACCGAGCCTGGCTACGACTTTGTCTCCTTCAAATTTTTGACTGCCGACGCCGAAGTGATCGCCGCGGAATTTGACGGCATCCATCAGGCACAGGTTTTTAACTATTCCCATGCTTATAATCCTGACGACTATGTTGGAAGCAACAACGACGAAGTTCGTTTTCGGATAGTGGTTACCTCTGACGGTGGTTGGTCGGATGAAGATTGTGACTATTATGGAAACGGTGCCTGCCAGGTTGATGACCTTCGTGTCCAATGCTCCAATGGCGATTACGATGGTTTCACCGATTTCGAAGACGGCACTTGGGGTGCCTGGAATATATTTATCCCTCGAGGCGTGGGAGACTTTGCTGACCTCTGGGTTGGTTTGGAAGAGATCGATCCCTGCCGTTCCAATTACAGTCCCCAGGCTGCCTTTATTGATGATGGCACAAAGGTGCCCGGCGTGGGGCCCAGCTATTGTCAGGATTGGTGTTACGGACCCGGTGGCTACATTGTCAATACCACTGGTGGAGCCGATCCTGACGGAAAACTGAATAATGTTATCGAGAGTCCGGTGATTGCCTGGCCAGGGGACAGTTGCATCGGTGCTGAGCTGGCATTCGACGTGTATCGACACGAAGATCTCTCCGCTTTTGCTCCTGGTATCTTCTATTCCTGGAAGGTCCGTTCCACGGCAGATGAGGTAAATTTCCCCATCGCTGATGCACGATGGACCGACCGCAACTTTGTCTACTACGGCGGCCCTGATTATTTTCGCGCTGGCAATAATGTTTCTGATTTGCTGGAGCCGGGCGCGACCCATGTTCAGGTTCAGTTTGGATGTTTTGAACTTTGGGGGTGGTGGGGTTGGGATGGCGATAACGGCTATCCGGCCCCTTATTTCGACAACGTGCGTTTGAATGCTTTCGAAGCTTACGGTCCTGGTATGAACACTCGTGATATCGACCTGGCCCAGGATAATTTCTCAGCCAGTGGTCAGGATGTGGATTTGGAAAACCTTGCCAGCAACAGCGTCCGTTTTGATTCCTCTCAGAGCAAAACAGCCAATGATGAAGTGCACAATGTACCCGGCGACTCCATAACCTGCGACGTGGCTTCGGTTCGTGTTGGTGGCGAGCTGGTGAGCAATCGTCTGGTTTACACCATGCAGCGCAACCCTGTTTTCGACAGCGTTCGCGACCCTCTCTGGGATGCCTCCGGCTTTACCGATGGAATTCGGCAAGGGACCACCCACACATACTATTACGATCTGCCTGACAGTGGATTCCTTTTTCCCGGTGATGTTCTTCATTACTACTTCGAAGCCACCGATGAAGTGGGACAAGCCGACCCTCAAACATCAACCGTCCCAGTTGATATTACAGGTTTCGGAGAGTTCAACGACCCCATGGCCTACGATACCAATTTCCAGGTTCGCGCTCTGCCCAGTGTCAGATCCGATGGTTCTCAACCGTCCATTCTTTTCTGGAACGATTTTGCCCAGGGCGGGGGCGAGGAACAATGGTACACATCTTTGAGCACCCTGGGCCAGGTCATGGGTGTGCACTACGATGTTTATTTTACCCATGGACCAACCAGCGGTGCGGGAAACGGTCTTGGTGGCCGTGCTGTTTACGAGCAGATCAAAGGGTACACTGATTTGTTGTACACCTGTGGTGATCTGGGCAGGTACACCCTCAGCAATGGCAGCACTCACCACGATGCCGGTCATGATGTCCAACTGCTGACCGAGTGGTTCGACCAGGGTCATGGCCGGGATGCATTCTTCTGTGGTGATGAATTGGTAAACGATTTGGCTCAATTTGATGGTGTGAGCAGCGATTTTCTGACCGAATTCATGAACGTCCAGCTGGTGGCCGAAAACCTCCGGCCTCTCATCCATAACCAGGTCGCTCCTCTTGTGCTTTCTGAAGCTGGCAACAGTGTATTTTATACATCAGAAAGCTGGGTAGCCTATGGTGGTTGTCTTGGCATCAATACCTTCGATGCTGTGACCCCGGGAGCCGGTGCCGAGCGGCTGGCTTGCTTTACAAACCCCAACGGCAACCCTGATTACAGTTATTCCGCGGCCACACTGAACTTGTCTGACAATGACCGCATCATAACCATGCCTTACGATTTCATATACATCTACACCGATCCAACTAACCCTCCTGGTTATGGTGTTTCTACCCGGACCCTGATTCTCAATGAAATTCTGGCTTACTTCGATCTTCCGGGAGGCATCATTCCGCCAGTGCATAGTCCTGTGGTGGAGAGATTCTTTGCTACGAACTATCCAAATCCTTTCAATCCGAGTACGGAAATCAAGTTCAGTTTGCCCAGGGAAGGCCATTTGTCCCTGAAGATCTACAACGTGCGTGGAGAATTGGTGAAGACTTTGATTGATGAAACTCGGGCGGCGGGGGAGGGACACATCCTTTGGGATGGCACCAACTCTCAGGGCTCCGAGGTCTCTTCTGGTGTGTATTTCTATGAAGCACGCACTGGCGGTGAGGTTCAGGTGAGCAAAATGGCTTTGGTGAAATGATTTTCGTGTGAAATAAACAATAATTGTTTTCTGGGAGCAGTCCTTTGTAGGGCTGCTCCTTTTTCTATGGGGGAGCAAGGGATTTCCTGTTCTGAATGATTCGCCCCACTTTTAAC
>JAOZJV010000546.1 GCA_029935695.1 Candidatus Krumholzibacteriia bacterium
GACGAAGAAGTCGTGCACGGAATCCCTGGTGAGCGCGAGCTTTTGGACGGGGATATCGTCGGAATAGATGTGGGAGTTATCAAGGATGGGTGGCACAGCGACAGCGCTGAAACCCTCCCGGTGGGCTCCGTCGATCCTGAAGCGGCCAAATTGCTGAAAACTACCGAAGAGTGTTTGAACCGGGCCATCAAGGCGATGGAGCCGGGCAAACGTCTTTCGGTGATTGGAGCAGCGGTGGAGGATCATGCCCACGCCAATGGGTATTCCATTGTGGAAACCCTGGTTGGTCACGGTATCGGCCGCAACCTGCACGAAGACCCGCAGGTACCAAATTTCAGGTGTTACACCATGCCCGACCCCGTTATGGAGCCCGGTCTGGTGATCGCCATTGAGCCGATGATCAACAGCGGGACCAAACGCGTGATCACCGATAAGGACGAGTGGACCATCCTGACTCAGGATCGCCAGCTCTCGGCCCACTTTGAACATACTGTGGCCCTCATGCAGGATGGGACCAGGGTTTTAACCCGGCGTCCTTCGTGCATTGCCGGTCTCTGATACGGAAGGCAGACAGATGGCCAAAGAAGAAGGAATCAGCGTAGAAGGAACGGTCATTGAGGCCCTTCCCAACGCTATGTTTCGCGTAGAATTGGAAAACCAGCACATTGTGCTGGCTCACGTCTCGGGCAAGATGCGCATGCATTTCATTCGCATCCTTCCGGGTGATAAAGTAACGGTGGAATTGTCTCCGTATGATCTCAAACGGGGCCGCATTACCTACCGTTACAAGTAGACGATCGGGCCGGGATATCCCGGCATCGACGAGGAGTGATCATGAAAGTTCGCAGCTCGGTCAAGAAAATTTGCCCGAAGTGCAAGTTAATCCGGCGCCACGGTGTCGTGCGTGTGATTTGTGTCACCCGCCGTCACAACCAGCGTCAGGGTTAAGTTGAGCAGGAGCCCTTCCCGGAACGACGGCGCACCCAGTAAGTGTTGTTTCCGCGGGGCATTAACAGGACGAGAGGAGCCATAGTGGCACGTATTGCCGGTGTGGATATTCCCAACAACAAGAGAATTGTAACGTCATTGACGTATCTCTTCGGTATTGGTGACCACCATGCCACGGAGATCTGCAAAAAGGCCAGCATCGATCCCGAGCTTAAAACTCGCGATCTGACCGAAGAGCAGACACGTTCAATCATCGGAATTCTCGACAAGGAATATTCCGTGGAAGGTACCTTGCGTACCGAAGTTTCCATGAACCTGCAGCGTCTGATGGATATCGGATGCTACCGTGGTCTGCGGCACAGGCGTAAGTTGCCTTGCCGAGGTCAGAACACGAAGAACAATGCACGGACTCGCAAGGGTCCCAAGAGTCGCCCAGGCGGCAAGAAAAAGTAAGGAAGACTTGATCTTCCAGGAGGTTTGAAGTGGCGACTGCCAAGGACAAAAAAGGCAAGGTCCGCAAGGCCAAGAAGAAGAAACTTGATAGTGTGGGCGTTGCCCACATCAAGAGTTCCTTCAACAACACCATCATCACCATGACCGACCTGCAGGGTAACGTCATCACCTGGTCGTCCGGCGGACACCAGGGTCGTTACAAGGGCAGCCGTAAAAGCACCGCTTTTGCAGCCCAGCTTGCCGGACGGTTTGTTGCACAGGAAATCCTTGCGGGTGGAATGCGCAAAGTTGAGGTGTGGGTCAAGGGTCCCGGCTCCGGTCGTGAAGCTGCTGTTCGCAGTTTGAAGGCTGAGGGTATCGAAGTGACTCGTATTAAGGACTGCACTGCCATTCCGCACAACGGCTGCCGACCTACTAAACGGCGCCGGATGTAGTAACGGACTTTTCGAAGTCCTTTTCCAATGACGTGCGACCCGGAAGAGAACCGCTGTCGCACAGGAGGTTCAATTAATGGCCAGGTACACAGAGGCAAAGTGTAAACTCTGCCGCCGTGAGGGGATGAAGCTCTTTCTCAAAGGCGAACGCTGCTACAGTAGTAGTTGCGCCATGGATCGTCGGCCGTACGGCCCCGGTCAGCATGGTCGTCGCCGCGGGCGTAAACCCTCGGACTACAAACTTCAGCTTCGTGAGAAGCAGAAGGTCCGCTCTATTTACGGTGTTCTCGAGAAACAATTCCGCCTGTATTTTGCAGAAGCGAATCGTATCTCAGGAGCAACAGGTGAGAACCTCTTCAATCTTTTGGAGAAGCGTCTCGATAATTTTGTCTACCGAATGGGCTTTGCGCCCAGCCGGTCTGCTGCTCGTCAGTTGATCCGCCACAAACACGTGGTGGTCGAAGGTGTTATCTGCGATATCCCCAGCCGTCAGGTTAAAGTGGGACAACTCGTCAGTATTCGCACCAAGAGCCACAATATTCCGCAAATCGTTCAGTCTCTTAAAGACAACGGTAAGCGGGACCGTCTGCCCTTCGTGGAGGCCGACGAGAAGAAGTTGGAAGGTCGTCTGTTGAGTGAACCTCAGCTTTCCGATCTGCCTGTCCCCATTCAGGAAAACCTGATTGTGGAGCTCTACTCGAAGTAAGCCTTGGCTGAACCATAAGGGATGGTGGATTTTTATGAAGTGGATCAACATGATGATGCCTGAGGGCGTGAAGGTCTCTACCCAGAGTACAACCTTCTCAGAGCTGGAAATCGCTCCTTTGGAGCGGGGTTTCGGTCATACCCTTGGCAACGCCCTTCGGCGCACGCTGCTGTCGTCCATTCACGGACACGGTGTCTGCGCGGTGCAAATTGAAGGCGTCAAACACGAACTCAGCACGATTCCCGGCATCCTTGAGGATGTCACCGATATCGTGTTGAACCTGAAGCAAGTGGTTTTCAGCCTATCCGACGCGCCGTCCGGATGGGCCACCATTGAAGTCAGCAAAACAGGTCCTGTGACTGCTGGCGATATTCAGGGAATGCTGGAACTGGA
>JAOZJV010000547.1 GCA_029935695.1 Candidatus Krumholzibacteriia bacterium
AAGCCTGACGGATTACGACTGGTTGCTGCCGGAAGAGGATCTTTGGAAGGGAGCCAGGGGCCGGTGCAGAGTCAGCCAGCTTATCAATTTTCTGCCACCAGAACCGGGAACTCCGCGAGCTCGTATTGAAAAAGCCATCAGCCATTTGACGGTGACCAGGCCAAGAGGTGAAGAGCATTTTGATGATGCTTATAATTTGCGGACTTATGACTCTGCTCAATGGCAAAAACTGATCGCCAAATCCAAGCTGAAGCAGATTGGAAGTTTTGATGCCTCGGGTCAGCCCCTTGAAGAAAGATCGTTGCCTTATCAACTGGAAGTTTTGAAGAGGGAGCAGGATTGCTGAACCTGCTCCCGAGAAAGATCACTTCACCAAAGCCATGGGTTTCGAAACAACTCCAGCCGAAGTTTTCATCCGATAGAAATACACTCCACTGGGTTGGTTCTCGCCTTTGAATGTGAAGAAATGCTGTCCTGCGGCAAGATCGCCATCCTGAAGAGAATCCACCAGCATCCCGCGGACATTGTACACATTGAGTTGAACATGAGTGTCTTTGCTCAATTGCAGGGGAATGGTAGTCATGGGATTGAATGGGTTGGGATAGGCCACACCCAAAACTGCCGCCACCGAAGGCAAGGCATCCTGGGCCGGCGTGATATAACCCGACGAGCCCCACGCCCACCAGCCGTGGACAAACTGGTCGAACAATAATTCGCTTTGATCCGGGTTCGTCATGTGAAAATACACACTGCTGGCTAAACGCTCGCCCTCCAGATACGACACCCAAAAATACCCGGACCCTGATGGATAACCGTGAATGGGAGAACCGGCGCTGTTCATTCCATAAATCAGAGTCCCGTCGTAGGCTGGCCGGGCAAAAATACGGACACCATCGGCCTGATCCGTGACGTAATCAAAAGTCATGTTCAAATGTTCCCCATTGGTCATGATGGCTGGCGATTGGGGCGAAAAGACATGATTCTGCACCGCATGCGGAGCATAGTGATAATGCACGGGAACGATAAATTCCATCATGACTTCGGTGGGGATACCATAGGCGAATCGAATACCATCCACATCCTGCTCGCCGGTGTTGACCCGGCAAAACCTGGTCATGGTTTGAGGCCCGGACGGGAACGGCTGACTGCCCTGATAAACCCCTCCTGGAGAATAAAAGCCATCAGTGTAGCACTGGGCCCAGGTGTAACGATCTTCACTTTCAGAATGCTCCACAGTAAAAGTGGCCGTCAAATTCTGGCTGTTGTGCATGAATTCATAATCCGGCCAATCGAAACTAAAATCGTAGAGACCCACTTCCCGCCAATGAATGTCATAGGGGATAAAAAACTCGTACAGCAGGGTGGAGAAATCATCTTCATAGATCCGGTACCGGATATCCGTGACATCGGTGTCCTGAGTGAAGTCGAAATTCTGAGAGTAGCTTCCACTTGAAGGCAGACTGATCGAGCCACTGGCATGATATCCCGGAGTGAGGGTGCCATCAGTATATGGACGGGCACTGATGCGGACATTGCCAGCAGTGTCGGCGGCATAATCAAAATTGATATTGAGATCCATTCCATAGGGAAGACGGTTGTACTGGCCGTGATCCATCTGGATGTTGAACAGACCGTGGGGAGCGCAGATGTAATGCACGGGTACAAAGAGTTCGAGATAGGTTACGCTTTGGTCAAGGGATGTCATGAAAACGCGAACATGGGTGACGGCTTTTTCACCGCTGGTGAATAAAAAATACTGTCCCACCGTGCCGGTGCCCGGAGTTACGATATCCCCGCCTGAGGCGCTGTAACCGGGGGTGGGAAAGCCCATGGTGAACGGCCGGGCAAAAATGATCGCCCCTTCAGCAACATCCACCTTGTAATCGATGGAGATATTCACCCTTTCCCCATGGGGAAGATAACTGGGTGAAACCTTGTCGAAGGTGACGCCGCCCAGGTAGTCCGCCAATGCCAAATGAGAGCCAGCCAGACAAAGCAGCAGGACCATAAAAAAACAGGTTGTTCGGAGTGAATTATTCATGTTTTACCCCCCGGAATCCAGGATCTGGATGGAGCGTCAAAGCCCGGGTGTGGACCAGAGGGTGTGGGGATTTCAACAGGCGATTCAACGCAAGTGATGAAGTAAAATTTAATTCAAAATGAAATCCCTGCCAGTTTGTGGGCAATCCTTGAAGCGAATAGACACACGGCGGTCTTTCTGATAATATGATTTCACACATCCACTGCGGGGAGGGAACATCACACGAGCCCAACATCTTCTAATACGTAAAACTTAGCTAAAGGGGAGTCCATTATGAAACACTTGCCAATCTCTTCTGTTCTCATTCTCTTGCTCATCCTGCCCCTGAGCACCATGGCTCAATCCGGACAGCACCAACCTGATGTTGAAGTTTCCATTGATGGAGATACTTTTCTTCTCGCCCCGGAAAATTTGCCGCAGGATTTCCCTATGGATCCCGATTCCATCACTGGCATCGACATTGTGGGCGGCACCGATTCCTCGGCATATAACTTTGCCCGCGCCAAAGGCAACTCCTACCGGATCGACACCGGCGTCAGTCTCGACCAGGCGGAGTTCTATCTTAATTTCAGTGACACCCAAACACTGACTTATTATGTCTTTGTGGGCCCCGAAGAATTCGGCACCTACACAGAAGTCTACCGGGATTCACAAACAGTGACCGGAAGCGGTGAGGCCTGGTATAGCAGCGGACCCTTATACCTTTATCTGGACCAGGGATCCTACTACATCATCGCTGTCTCATGGACGGGCGACATGACTTATTACTTCAATACTGGTGATTTCCAGGAAACTTCATTTGGTGAGATGGTCAATGCCTTTGCCTCCGGATATGATCCACTGCCTTCCAGTTTTGAAATGAACACCAACGATGTTGCCATTTATTACCAAC
>JAOZJV010000548.1 GCA_029935695.1 Candidatus Krumholzibacteriia bacterium
TGCCTAAGTCTTTGTGCATCTGTTAAAGAATTCATAATGACACATAACATACAGATAACGCCATTTAGTGTCAATATGTTTTCTTGATTCAAGGCTCATCGATTTTGCCTGTGGTGAACCTTGCACATGGCAGGCCAGCCATGGTATTGCCACCGCTGGTGCCCTGCTGGCGGGTAGCCACAAAACAAACAAACAAAAACAACCTTCGTAATTATTTGTTATAATTAATGTTACAAACAAATACCCGGCGAGCGGGCAACTCTAAAACAGAGGCACTGAAATACTCAAATTTCCCATGACGGTTGTCGAATTCCAAGTCACTGCCACCAAGGCTGGACAAAGTGCCAGCCAATCGTCAACAGTTGGTGTCACTCATTCCAGGAATTCAAACCAAAACCCATCACCCCGTCCTCATAGCCAAAACCTTCTTCAAACTGCGAGGCAATTTATAACTGGCAAAAGCTTCCTCTTTCGTATCAATCGCATGGATCGACATCCGATCAGCAAGCTCATTACCCTCCACCCCAACATGCCCATTCACATGCAACACCTTAACCGACTTTTTCAACTTCGTATAAAGCGCATACATCGTCTGAATAATTTCCAGATTCTTGATTTCACCATCCTGTTTTTTCCAGCCCTTTTTCTCCCATCCCACGGCCCACTGAGTCACACATTGGATGGAATATTTTGAATCGCAGAAAATGGCCACCGAGTTCTTCTTTTCAATCTCAATTTCAGCCATCAAAAGAGCCTGATGAAGGGCACTCAACTCAGCCGTGTTATTGGTCCCCTGGGGATTGAAGAGTCCGAACCACAGCTCGGAAATTTTCCCCTCACGGTAAACCGCAACACCGGATCCAGCCTTGCCCGGATTGGGTTCGCAACCACCATCAGTGAAAATTTTTGTGTGCGCCTTAAGGCTGTCAATTTCAGCGGCAGTGTAGGTTTTTAAACCCTTGCCTGAAAACTTTTTCGGGGTGGCCTTGGCCTTTTTTTTGATGGCTGCAAAACTGCTGCCCTGAAAGGCGGTTTCTGCTTCCTCACGGGTCTTGTAGGATTTGTACCGGGCGCCTGCAAATTTATCGATATGTTTTTTACAGGTGTCCCAATCGGTGAAAATTCCCGTTTCTCTGCCTTGCCAGATCACATAATACTTTTTGGCCACCAGCTTGCTCCGTCGTTGGGTTGAAGTCGTGAATAATCAAAGGTCGTGAAAAAAGCCGCTCCCCAAAATGAGGAGCGACTTTTCTTAACAAACAAGCGACCCGATCAACTTTCCTTGATCTTGTTCAAAGCACTCCCGGCCTTGAACCAGTCGATCTGCTCAGCTGTCATGGTGTGATCCACCACAAAGCTGTCTTCGCTGCCATCGCCATGTTTCAAAGTAACATTCAACTGCCCACCGGGAGCCAGCTGCGTCAAACCAGTGATGGAGAACCGGTCGTCCTCCTGCACCTTGTCGTAGTCGGCAGGGTTGTTGAAAGTCAGAGGCAGAATTCCCTGCTTCTTCAAGTTGGTCTCGTGAATGCGGGCAAAGCTGCGCACGATCACCGCGGCGGCGCCCAGATGGCGCGGGCACATGGCTGCGTGCTCACGGCTGCTGCCTTCGCCGTAATTTTCATCGCCGATAACAACCCAGCGCAAACCGTCACTCTTGTAGTGACGCGCCACGGCAGGCACTTCGCCGTGCTCCCCGCTGAGTTGATCCTTCACGCTGTTGGTCTCTTCATTGAAAATGTTCACCGCACCGATCAGCATGTTGTTGCTGATGTTGTCCAGGTGACCGCGGAACTTCAACCAGGGACCAGCCATGCTGATATGATCGGTGGTGCATTTGCCCAGAGCCTTGATCAGCAGCGGCATGTTGGTGTAGTCCTTGCCATCCCAGGCGCTGAACGGATCCAGCAAAGCCAGACGCTCGCTGCCGGGATCCACCACAACTTCAACACCTGAGCGGTCAGCCGGTGGTCCGGCGTATCCGCCATCAGGCTGCACAAATCCCTTGGGAGGAAGCTCATTGGCCGTGGCCGGGGCTTTCAGCAAAACATCTTCCCCATCACCATTGGTGATGGTATCGGTCAGAGGATTGAAATCCAGGTGACCACTCAAACAGTAGGCCATCACCGTCTCGGGACTGCCAATGAAAGCATGGGTGTTGGGGTTGCCATCAGCCCGCTTCTTGAAGTTCCGGTTGAAGCTGGTGAGGATGGTGTTGCGGCTCTCGGGCTCCACATCAACCCGCTTCCACTGGCCGATGCAGGGACCACAGGCATTGGTAAGAACCGTGGCACCGACCTCTTCCAGGGTCGCCAACTGTCCATCCCGTTTGATGGTGTCGTGCACATTTTCTGAACCCGGGCTGATCCACAAAGTGCCATTGATTTTCATGTTCTTGTCCAGAGCCTGCTGGGCCACATCGGTCAAGCGGCAGATATCCTCATAGCTGCTGTTGGTGCAACTGCCAATTAAAGTGGCTGTAATTTTCCTGGGATAATCATTGGCTGCGCAATCGGCAGCCATCCGGCTGACAGGATGCGCAATATCCGGGCTGTGAGGTCCCACCAGGTGAGGCTCCAGAGCGGACAGGTCAATCTCCACAATCTGATCGTAGAAGTCGGCCGGGTTGGCCATCACTTCGGCGTCGGGGGTCAGCAGATCAGTGTTGTTTTCGGCAAGCTCAGCCAGATCATCCCGGCTGGTGGCCCGCAGATATTTGCCCATGCGATCATCATAAGGGAAGATGCTCGTGGTGGCTCCCAGCTCGGCGCCCATGTTGGTGATGGTGGCCTTGCCGGTACAACTGATGGCCTCGCAGCCGGGGCCGAAATACTCCATGACGTGATTGGTGCCGCCCTTGGTGGTCAACAGGCCGCAGAGCTTGAGAATGACATCCTTGGGAGCAGTCCAGCCACTCAGCTCGCCGATCAGT
>JAOZJV010000549.1 GCA_029935695.1 Candidatus Krumholzibacteriia bacterium
CTGCCCATGTCGGGAGTTTCGCCACCCTTGGGCATCAGGCCCTCACCCAGACAAACCATCACCGCATGATTTTCCGGAAGGTTGCGGGTCAGGAACCAGAATGCTTCACTCATCATGTAGGCGCTGATGGCATCGGCATCTTTTTTGACGCCGTTGAGACCCTTTTTGTCCAGGCCCTTGCCTTCGCCCTGGCGCCCGAACAATCGGGTGCCCAAAGCCGTGACGGCAGCGGTCATGATAAAGCCACGCTCCATGGCGCCACCGGCAAAGGTAATTTCACTCAGAAATTCCTCTCCGCCGCTGCCATCCAATCGCTTCACCTCGACATCTTCCAGCCACAGCCTGAAGCGGCCCAGAATAGGACGAGTATCGAAAGCCCATTGGGCGATGAGGTTGCGTTTATTCCTGAGTGCGGTATTAGGCATGGTCGGTCCCTCCGGAGCTGCAGTGGTATTGTTTTGAGATATATCGCTTGATAGTAATTGTAATACCAACATTTTGTCCTTGGAAAGGATAAAATGTAGACAGGGGGCCGAATGAACCAGACTACTCATCAACTGTTGGCTTAGAGACCACCCCCAAAGATGGTGGTTTCTAATACGAATAAAAGCGCATTGCAGTATTGTATATCTCGTATTATCTTACTGTATAACTCGTATTTTCTATAGGTATTTCTCGTAAAACAAGGGCCAAGAAAATGTATCCAAGAAAATGTGAACAACTACTGAAAGAACTATTGAAAGATTTTCGGATTCTCTACCTGACAGGCCCCAGGCAGGCTGGAAAGACAACATTAGTGCGAAAGATAGCCAACGATCTGGAAATGGAATATGTTTCGTTGGATGACCAAACAGCATTTGCATCTGCAAATGACGATCCCCATGGGTTTATTGACAGTTTAGCAAGTAAGCCCATGGTACTCGACGAGTTTCAGTACGCACCGCAACTGGTGAAGGCAATCAAACTTGTTTCTGATCAACTCGGCCCACATGAACGTGGACGGTTCTTTCTCACTGGTTCAGCAGACATCTTCAGCTCAGCCAAGACTGAGGAATCCCTGCCCGGACATATGGCCAGAGTAGAACTCTACCCATTATCTGTAACTGAAAAAATTTCAGGCAATTTCAATTTGATTGATTTTTTATTAAGAGAAAAGATAACCCTGCCTGAAATACCTCCCCTGGTTAATCGTGAACAACTGGCACAAGCGGTAATAGATGGTGGCTATCCGGAATTGCAGGACAAGGGGCCTCGCGCTAGACAGATGTGGTTTCAGTCATACCTGCGGGGTCGATTATTTAAGGATTTTGAAAGTATTTACGCAGCAAAGGGTGATTATCACACCAAACTTGAATCCTTAATTCCGTATTTAGCGGGGTTAAGCGGTAATCTGCTGAAATATGCAAATATTGCAAATGATCTTGCCCAAAATGACAAAGTTGTGAAATCATATATTGAAGCTCTTGAATGGATGTTCATCGTCAAGCGAATCTATCCTTATGTAAAGAATAGGGCCCGACGTCAGACTATTGGTATGCCAAAATTACACATGATTGATACGGGCCTTGCCTGCCATCTATTGGGGATAAAAAAGAAACAGCAGCTATTAAATTCACCCTTTTACGGAGGATTACTTGAAACTTTTGTTGTTATGGAATTTTTCAAACATTTGGCTTGGGCTGAAGAGAGCATGAATATCTACCATTTTCGTGATAAGCGAAAAAATGAAGTGGATATTGTACTGGAACAGGAAGATCACCGTCTCATTGGTGTTGAAGTAAAGGCATCAAGCACGGTCCGGGAAAAGGACCTCAAAGGGCTGAAAAAATTTGCAGAGATTACAGGAGAGCAATTTAAATTTGGTCTCGTTTTATACACCGGCACACGGTTGCTGCCGTTTAGTGACGAAAAAAATCAATATTTTGCGGTTCCTTTGTCAATTTTATGGCTTTTTTCTTGACCCACCCCACCCGTTGCATTACCCTGCCTAAAATCCTTTAACCGAAGCCGGTGAGCTTCAGAAGGAACGTGTTTCTTGATTGTCCTAAAGGAACAACCGGCACACCACTGCCGAACCCACAGAACAAACCGAGGCAACCCCGGCGTCACTCAGACGTTTGGGGTATTTTTTTGCCTGGCTGCGACGCAAACGCCTTAAAAACAACAAGTTCCTTTAATCGGTGTCTGTGAACACCCCAAGGAGAATGATCATGAACCAGCCCGCCAACATGCAATCGGCCCGCTTTCAGTTCCCCGGCCGCCCCTTGCCCCTGGCCCGCCGCCTGGCTGTGCACAACCGTGTGGTGCGTCACATCCGCAACTTCATGGAAGAGCATCTTTTCAACGAAATTCCCGTGCCCGCTTTGAACGCCGCGACCCGCACCTGGGAGGCCACCGGCCGCTACTACCTGGACAGCATGATCGCCCGTGGATTCCCAGCGGTTTGGTGTGAGAGTGAATGCCTGCCCCAGGAATTTGAGTCCATGAACCTGCGGCTTTCCGGTTTCAAACGCATGGAAGCCGAAATGATCAACCTGAATCTGGATGAACTGGCCGACCTGATGGAAGCACTTCTCAAAAGTGTGGCCTCGGACCTGAGCGCCGACCTTCTGGGAGGACGCCAGGTCACCCGCCTGAACCACATGATCACCACGCCCCACCCGCGCATCACCTACCGCCGGGCCCTGGAAATTTTAAACGGCCGTGGTTGGAATCTGGAATTTGGGCAGGACCTGAACTGGAAAGCCGAGTCCAGCCTGTGCCGCTTCTTCGGCAACATGCCGGTGCAAGTGACCCACTTTCCGGCCAGCCTGCGGTTTTTCACCACCCGTCTCAATGCCGACGACCCCACCGTCACCGACAGCCTCGACTATATCCTGCCCTACTGCGGCGAGGCCATGGACGGCGCTGTGCGCGAAATCAACACT
>JAOZJV010000550.1 GCA_029935695.1 Candidatus Krumholzibacteriia bacterium
CATTGCGCCAAAGAGTTGAAGAGGCCGTGGTCCAGGTTCGCGAAACAGGCAAGACTTACCACGTCGAACCGTTGAATGCCCGGGAACGTCGTATTGTTCATTTGGCCGTGGAAGAATATGAAGGTCTGCGAACCTTCACCATGGACAGCCACAGAGGCCGTCACGTCATCATTGCTCTCGAAAACGAGAACAAAGGTGAAGGGGGTACTCCAGTTGAAGAAACCACGACAGAAGAAACCATGGCGCCCGATGAGGACACCGGGGTAGAATCCATAGAAGTGGAAATTTTCGAGGAAGAACGCCCTCAGGACTAAAGGCCTTCTCTTGATATGAAAGGGCGGCGCTTCCTGCGCCGTCCTTTTTTACATTCAGCATAGAATTGTGTGGTGAGCTGCTCGTGTTTGAAGAAACGATTGTCGCCATCGCCACCCCCGAGGGCAACGGGGGAGTGGCTATGGTGCGCCTCAGTGGCCCTCGGGCCTTGCAGATTGGCAATCTGGTCTTCGTGCCGGGATTGGGTGATAATACCAAAAGCCACCAAGCGGTATACGGTATACTGGAGTGGCCTAATGATGTTGATTCTGGTGTTTCTGACAATAATGGTGTTATTGATCAAGTAATCGCCCTGCCAATGCTTGCGCCTAACAGCTTTACGGGTGAAGACACCGTTGAGTTTTTCTGTCACGGGGGAACGGTTGTTTCTCGCCTGGTTGTTTCAGCTTGCCGATTGGCGGGGGCTCGACCAGCCACGGCAGGTGAATTTTCGCGACGGGCATTTCTCAACGGGAAAATGAGTTTGGATCAGGCCGAGGCGGTGGCAGATTTGATCCACGCTGAAAGTGACCTGGCTGCACGGGCAGCCATCCGGCAACTTCTTGGTGGACTCAATTCTCAACTTGTAGCCATTGAAAAACCCCTGTTGGAACTGCTGGCCCACCTTGAAGGGGGCCTGGAGTTCCTTGAAGAGGAACACGCAGGGGTGGATTCTGTCGAAATAGCCCGTGTTTTGAGTCAAAGCATGGGGGGCATTTCCCGCTTATTGGAGCTTGCCCCCGCAGGCCGGCTGCTTCGAGATGGTATTCATGTGGTTTTGAAGGGCTCTCCTAATGTTGGAAAAAGCTCTCTATTTAACGAATTGGTGGGCACCGAACGGGCCATTGTCGATGACGAAGCCGGCACCACCCGCGATGTCGTCACTGAAAGAGTTGTGCACAAGGGTCAGGTTTATGTGTTCCACGACACCGCCGGCTTGCGCCAGTCGCCGGACAGAATTGAAAACAAAGGCATTCAAAGAACCCACGAGGCAGTGCGTCAGGCTGATATTATTTTGTCCTTATCTGCTTATGAAGAGAGTATTCCTGGTTCTCAAAAAGAGCCTGAAAAATCGTCAGCCATGGTTGATATTTCCGTGCTCACCAAGTGTGATTTGTCACCGGAAAACCCAGAATCTTTTGGTATAAATTCTGATGCCGTTTTCACTTCAAGCTCCACTGGTTTTGGTGTTGATAAGTTATGGGATGAATTGGAAAAAGCGGTCAAGAATTATGAGTTGGACAAAGCGATTTCTTTGGGTGTTGTAATCAACGAAAGACACCGTTTCAAATTGGAAAATAGCCGGAATGAATTAAGCCTACTGCTGCAGGAATTTTCTGATCCGTCATCAATTCCCGGCGACGAAATTGTTGGTACTTTGTTGGCTTCCATCCTGGCTCAGTTAGGTGAAATTTCGGGTCGTGTTTTTTCTGAACAGATTCTCGAATCTGTTTTTTCTCGTTTCTGTGTTGGGAAGTGATTTCTTGAGTCGGTTCGATTGCGATGTCGTCATTGTTGGGGGAGGGCACGCCGGTGTTGAGGCGGCCTTGGCCTCTGCTCGCCTGGGGGCCAACACGGTTTTGGTCACTCACGACATTCACGACATTGGTCGCATGCCCTGCAACCCCGCCATTGGTGGTTTGGGCAAGGGCCACCTTGTTCGTGAAATCGATATTTTAGGTGGCGAGATGGGGGTGGCCATCGACAAAACCGGAATCCAGTTTCGTATTTTAAACATGAAAAAGGGACCCGCCGTTCAATCCCCTCGCGCCCAGGCCGACAAGGATGAATATCAGAAATACATGATGGAGGCCGTGCTGCGGCAAGAGAACCTGAAAGTGATTGAAGATGACGCCAGTGGTTTGCTGGTAAATTCAACCACAGGCCTCTGTAACTACGTTGTTTATGGCGTTAAAACGTTGACTGGAAAAGAGATAACGGCACCAAGGGTTGTTCTGTGCAGTGGAACATTTCTCAAAGGTTTGATGCATGTGGGCGCGGTTCAGTCTATTGGTGGCCGTGAAGGAAGTGCCAGTAGTGAAATACTGAGCAGCGAGCTAGTGGATCTTGGTTTTAGTTTGCGCCGCTTAAAGACGGGAACTCCGCCTCGTCTTGATCGCGACACCATCGATTTTTCAAAACTTAAAACACAACCTGGTGACGACACCCCCGTCCCTTTTTCTTTCCGCACGAGAAACTTTTCGCCAACCCAGGTTGACTGCCACATGGCATACACTCACCAGGGCACCCACGATTTTATTTCAGCCAGCCTTCATCGGTCCCCATTATTTACGGGCGCCATTGATGGGCAGGGACCACGTTATTGTCCTTCCATCGAAGACAAGGTTGTTCGTTTTTCCGAAAAAGACCGGCACCTTCTTTTTCTTGAACCAGAAAGCTTGAACAGCCGGGAAATTTATGTGAACGGGCTGTCCACAAGTTTACCTGCCGACGTTCAGGAGCTCGTTGTTCGCTCCGTCCCTGGATTGGAAAATGCCCACATTATTCGCCTGGGCTATGCCATAGAATATGACAGTGTTCCGTCCTGGCAAATTCATCAAAGTCTTGAAACAAAAATTGTTCAAGGTTTGTATTTAGCGGGTCAATTGCTT
>JAOZJV010000551.1 GCA_029935695.1 Candidatus Krumholzibacteriia bacterium
AGATGAGGGCCACCGTGGTTACAGGAGCAGCAGTGCTGTCCACCAGCCAGGCCAGCTTTTCACGGGAAATTTTCAGGCGGTCGGTCAGCGGTCGCATGGTCGATCCCACCAGCAGCGTATTGGCGTAGTCATCAAAAAAAATCAGAGTGCCCATGACCGCGGTGCTGAGCATGCCACCGCGGCGGCTGCCCACGTGACCACTGAGCCAGTGCACAATACCCTCGGTGGCGCCACTGCGCGACAGCACTCCCACCATGCCGCCCAGAATGGTTGAAAATAGAATGATCGAAGCGTGGTCCTTGTCGGCCAGGGCATGCAAAAGATATTGGTCCCCCACTCGCAGGAAGGCGAAAAACACATTCCCTTCAATAAGAGTCGCACCCACCAGCACACCCAGCAGAAGAGCCACTATCACTTGCCGTGTGATCAGAGCCAGGCCGATGGCCAGGATGGGCGGAATGATGGATTCCCAGCCTCCGCTCATGTGCTTTTTCCTTTGGCCCAATCCAGGTAGGCTTTGTCGGTGTATGCCGCGGGCCAGGCCACCAACTGGGGAACATCGTAAGGATGGTTCAGCTTCAGTTCACCACAGAAGAGTTCAAACCGGTCACCGAGAACTTTAAAGGTCACCCGCACCTCTGGGTTCTGGACGATTTCACCTTCCCAGCGGTAGATAGAATCCATTTTGTCTCCCACCTGGGCACACACAGCAAGACCGCCGTCCACCAGCAGGCGGGAAACTTCCAGGGCTTTTTCCCGGTCGTCAAAGGTGGTGGTGACAATCATCAAGGCAGCAAAACTCATGGTCGCTCCTTTTTCAAGGCGGCCAGAATCACAGGCAACATGGCTTGGTGCAAACCAGCTGAAGCTGCCAGAACTGTCTGATAGTGCATGGGCTGGCTGAGGCCATCAAATCCAGTGACCAATCCCTGGGCTTCCCGAACAATCAGGGTGCCGGCGGCCGAATCCCAGGGCCGAAGGTTGAGTTCCCAGTAACCATCCAACTTACCGGCCGCCACGTGGGCCAAATCCACCGCTGCACTGCCTGCCCGGCGCACACCGTGGCAACGGGCTTTGAGAAAGTCGGCCACCAAACCTGTCATCAAATCCACGTTTTCATCCCGCACGTAAGGGAAACCAGTGGCCAGCAACGCGTCTTCAATGCTGTTGGTTTGGGTCACGTTCAACGGTTGACTGGTTCCATGGAAAGGACGCTCCAGCACTGCCCCGCCTCCATGGTGGGCCAGATACATTTCATCCAGATACGGAGCATAAACACAGGCCAACTCCAGCTGGTCGTCTGCGGCGCAGGCGATGGATACGGCAAAGGTCGGCAGACCGTGGGCGTAGTTGGTGGTCCCATCCAAAGGATCGATGTACCAGGTCCGGCCGCTGCGTCCTTCCCGCACACCAGATTCTTCAGCCACGATGTGGTCATGGGGGAAATGACGACCCAGACCTTCGAGCAGCTTTTCTTCGACCCTGCCGTCAAGATCGGTGACCAGCTCGGTGGCCTTTTTGCGGCTGACGGTTCCCACCTGGCCGATGCTGCCGAGAAGGGTTTTTCCGGCTTCGAGAGCCAACTCGCGAATCAAATCAAGCTGCTGGGACCTTGTGGAAGACATGGGTGTTGGGACGCTTTCTTGAGAATGAAAATGGAATGCCACAAGGCCTTTGCAAGCCCAAGGCTGATGCAGGATGAATCATAAAGCAAGGGCCCCACCGATACAACCTTAACAAGGGTTGACAACCGGACACCGTCCTTTAGCTTATTGCAAAAGGTCTATACTGTTCATTCCTGATACACCAGCGAAAGGCTCAGCCATGCGCGATAGAATTGAAAAAGTTCTGGATGAAATCCGCCCCACCCTGCAGGCCGACGGCGGCGATGTGGAATTCATTGATTACAATGCGGACACCGGCATCGTCCTGGTGCGCATGAAAGGCGCCTGCGGCAATTGCCCCATGAGCCTGATGACCCTCAAGCAGGGCATTGAAGCCCGCATGAAGGCCGCCATCCCAGAAGTGCAGTCCGTGGATCAGATCTGATATGAGTCAATACAAGGGTGTCGACTTCTACCAGTTTGATCGCAGTCTGAGTGAAGAAGAACGCGGCGTGCGGGAAACCGTGCGCCGTTTTGTTGACACACGGTTTTTGCCGGATGTGCGGCAGCACTTTCGTGATGGCACCTTCCCTGGGGAACTGTCCACGGAAATGGGCTCTTTGGGTTTGCTGGGCTCGGCGGTCAAAGGACCAGGGTGTCCAGACCTGAGCTACACCATGTACGGTCTGATTTGTGAAGAGCTGGAGCGAGGCGACAGCGGCTTGCGCAGCTTTGCTTCGGTGCAGGGCAGCCTCGTCATGTGGCCCATCGCCACCTATGGCACCGAGGAGCAAAAACAACAGTGGCTCCCGGATTTGGCTGCTGGTCGTAAAATTGGCTGCTTTGGCCTGACGGAACCCGATCATGGATCGGACCCCGGCGGCATGAAGACTTACGCCACCCGTGATGGCGACGACTGGATTCTCAACGGCACCAAGCTGTGGATCACCAACGCCAACACTGCTGACGTGGCTGTGGTTTGGGCCCGCTGCGAAGAAGGGGTTGTGGGCTTTCTGGTGGAGCGCGGCACTCCTGGATATTCAACCAATGCCATCCATGGAAAATTCAGCCTGCGGGCCAGCGACACCGGTGAACTTGTGTTCGACAACGTGCGCCTTCCCGAAAGCAGCCGCCTGCCTTTGGCCAAGGGCTTGCGTGCGCCTTTGTCCTGCCTCAATGAAGCGCGTTATGGCATTGCCTGGGGCGCCATGGGTGCGGCCAAGGATTGCTACGATACGGCCTTGCGTTACAGCGGCCAGCGTGTGCAGTTTGGCAAGCCTCTCAGTGGTTTTCAACTGGTGCAGCAGAAATTG
>JAOZJV010000552.1:0-2592 GCA_029935695.1 Candidatus Krumholzibacteriia bacterium
CAGAATTCCTCCGTGAATGGCAGGGTGCAGAGTTTTCACCCTCCCAGCGAAGATTTCCGGAAAGCCAGTCAAATCGCTCACGCCGGTGACGGGAATGTCTTTTTCCTGCAGGAAGCGGGCTGTGCCCCCGCTGGCAATCAATTGGTAATTGTAGCCCAAAAGTCCACGGGCCAGTTCTTCCAAACCGGATTTATCAGTGACACTGAGCAGGGCCCGGCGTTTCCGCTCTAGAGGAAGGCTTGCCATTTCTCAGCCTCCTTCGGAAAGAGAATTTCCAGAACCTCATGATAACGGCGTGAGGTTTTAGCGAGAACTTCCTCGGGAATGGCTGGTGGTGGATACTCGTGATTCCAATCCAGGGTTTCCAGATAGTTGCGCAGAATTTGCTTGTCCCAGCTTGGGGGTTCCTGCCCGGCCTGGTGTTCGCTGGCAGGCCAGAAACGACTGGAATCCGGTGTCAGAACTTCATCAATAAGAGTGATCTTCCCGTCAATGATCCCAAACTCAAATTTGGTGTCTGCGAGGATCACTCCAAAAGGCTCGGCATAATCGGAACCGGTGTTGTACAGATCCAGGCTCAGTTTCTGCAGAGCATCCGCCTGCTGCTGGCCAATCATATCCACCACGGTGGAAAAGGGAATGTTCTCATCATGCCCTTCATCTTCCTTGGTGGAAGGCGTAAACAGGGCCTGAGGCAGTTTTTGCGCCAATTGCAGCCCATCAGGAAGTTTGTGGCCACAGATGGTGCCATCCTTCCCGTAGCTCTTCCACCCTGAACCGGCAATGTAGCCGCGCACAACACATTCCACGGGAAAGCGTTCGGCTTTTCTGACAAGCATGGACCGGCCCCCGAGGGCATCGGCGTGTTCATTGAATGGGGCGGGAAATTCCCTGGCGTCGGCAGTGATCAGGTGGTTGCCAACCAAATCTGCAAAGTGCTCA
Source organism: Candidatus Krumholzibacteriia bacterium (assembly GCA_029935695.1). GTDB lineage: Bacteria > Krumholzibacteriota > Krumholzibacteriia > LZORAL124-64-63 > LZORAL124-64-63 > LZORAL124-64-63. The sequence goes on from JAOZJV010000552.1 coordinate 943, forward strand.
TACCAGGCCAGACTCATCACATTCAGGACAACACCCCGGCCTGGAACCACGTTGTTCATGATGACATCAAAGGCGGAAATACGGTCAGTGGTGACAATGAGAAAAGAATCGCCAAGATCAAACATATCCCGGACTTTACCCTCGTAATCTGGGTTTAAGCCGAGGTCCCGGGCGCTGCGTAAGGCTCCCATGAAACTCCCCTGTTGGATTGGGCCGGAACCAGCCGGCGGATGAAATTAATGAGTTGAAGCGGCATCTTAAATCCAGTGATGACAGGTGTCAAGGCGGGGCAGGTAAAAGCCCGTCTCCATTCCGGGTTTTCCAGGTAATTTCTCCATTTTCTCTGAAATTCAAATGAATGGATCCCTCTAAATCTGTTCTCAATACGGGAATTGTATCCCCGGAAACGATGTAAAGGTCATGACTTGGGTGTTTGTAGCCATTGCCGACGCCACAGCTGATAAGAATAAGTTCCGGATGAATGGTTTGCATGAAAAGGTCACTTCCGGAAGTATTGCTGCCGTGGTGTCCGGCCTTCCAAACTCGGGCTGAACCACCAAATTCCTTTCCGGCCAGCAGAAGGGCTTCGCCTTCTTTTTCAAGATCCCCACTCCACAGCATCTGGGTTTGTCCCTGGTGTTGCAAGGAAACCACCAGGGATCGATCATTTTCATGGAGGTTTTCCGGCAGTGTGGAAAATGGATAGCAGATCTGGAAGGTCCAATCCCCCCAGTGATGAAGAATCTCATTTTTTTCGGGTTGGGTTATAGCCAAACCCGAGGTATCCGGCAGAAGGCTGTGGAGGGCCTTTTCCGATCCCAGCCATTGGCCCACCAAAGATTCAGTGCGCAAACACTTCACCCCGCCAGTGTGATCAAGATGTCCGTGGGTCAGCAGAACTGAGTCAAAATTGTGGTGATTGAAGCGTTTCAGCCAGGGAATAACCGAGCGGCTCAAAGGACCATTGATGGTTTTTCCCGAGAATCCGAAAAGACCGGCGGTGTCAATCATGACCGACCAGCCATCAGGAAATCGCAGGACGGAACAATCACCCTGTCCTACATCAAATTGCCACACCTGGGGTCCAATGTCCGCCATGGGATGGCGAAAAGGTTTGCTGAAACTTCCCACCATGAGAAGGCCAACGGCGGAGATGGTAAACAAGGCCCGCTTCCCCCTCAATCGCCCTTCACTGACCATTTTCAACATGCCCAGGGAAGCTCCTGATGCCACGATCCACAAAATAATGGTGAAGGGTGAAGGGACTGGCAAGCCAAGGTTCCATCCACCGGTTTGACCTTCAGTCAGGGAAACAATTCCCGAAAGCGAGCGGAAAACCAACCACGCCCATGATCCAAAATATTCACCCACTGCCCAGGGAAAAATGGATGCTGCCAGAGAAAGGACCACCAGCCAGACTCCTAAGCCGAAGGTGGGAACAGCCAATAGATTGGCCAATGGCGATATCAGGCTGAGGCGACCGAAAGAGGTTGCAGCAAGGGGCAAGGTGGACCACTGGGCTGCCAGGCTTATGAATAACCCACCAAGGACGAAACCACGAAATCCATGACGGGGAAAATCGATACCACGGGAAATGGAAGTGAATCCCAGAATTCCCGCTGCCGCTGAGTAACTGAGCCGCACCCCCGG
>JAOZJV010000552.1:2602-2915 GCA_029935695.1 Candidatus Krumholzibacteriia bacterium
TGGTCAGGATTCCAAATGGTGGTGGCCCAAAAAAGAACACCCAACAAATGAAGAGGTGGTGATGAACGTCCCAAAGGCATTCCCGCAGAAGCCAGCATGGCCAATCCAGCTGCTCTGACAACACTTCCCGGTAAGCCCGTCAGCAAGGCGTAAGGAGGAAGAATCAAAAGCAGAAAAAGCCACTTCTGAAAGGCCGATATGCCCAGGAGTTTTCCGGGAAGAAGAAAAAGTCCCAGCAAAACACCCACATGCAATCCGCTGACGGCAAAGAGATGAGCCAAACCCAGATCCGAAAATGGGGTACTGGCAGCCG
>JAOZJV010000553.1 GCA_029935695.1 Candidatus Krumholzibacteriia bacterium
TCCGAGAGCCACGATAGCCGGCAGAGTCAGCAGAGCCGAAGAGTTCAGTTCACCGTACATTCGTTTGATGGCAAAAACAGCCAGGAGCCCAATGATGCTGACCTTGAAAAGATTTTTCAGCAAATCCACATACATGTCTTTTTTGAAATATTTTTTGAACCCGTTAATGGGGTTCAATTTATCGGCTTTGAATTCAAGGGATTTGGATGACCATTTCAACCCCACCTGCAGCACGTTGGCCCCAATACCTGCGATGAGAACACCCAGCAGAAGAGGCGCCAGGGCATTGACCAAAACCATAATGTTGGCCGAGAACATTTCGATCATCCCGTTGGCATTATCAGGTTGAAGAATGTGTCCCTGAGAAAAGAGATAAGAGGCGTTGCTTCCTAAAACACGCGCAAAATGTCCGGAGGAGAGCAAAAGAAGGCTCATGCCAACGATGAGCAAAATTGCACCGGTGACTTCCTGACTTTTGGCTACTTGACCCTGGTCTCTTGCTTCTTCCCGCTTTTTACCAGAAGCTTTTTCTGTTTTTTCGCCACCAGAATCGTCAGCCATTTCCTCACCTCCTTAGGATGCGTCCCAGTGGGACAAATGATTAAGACATTACCTGAAAACTCAGCAGTAAGTCGCTCAACTGGTTTTGCATACCTGCCATCAAACCAATGACCATATCTTTGAAAAAGATCAGAGAAACACCAAACGTGATCAGGCCCACGGCAATTTTGATGGGGAAACCCACAGCCAGAATGTTGATCTGGGGAACGGTTTTAACGATGACGCCCATGGAGGCGCTGACCAGCAGCAGAACGATGATAATGGGACCAGCAATGCGCAGGCCCAGAACAAAAACATTCCCAAACTCTTTCAGGAGATACCAGGCACCTCCTGAAGGGTCAAAACCTGCAAATGGCGGCACAGCCACACAGCTTTGGAACATGGCTCCCACCATGACCTGATGAGCTCCCGTCACGAAGAACAACAACACAGCCATGATGTAATAAAGCTGCGAAATAACTGATACCTGAGACTGGGTCATGGGATCAAAGGCGTTCACGATGGCAAAACCGATTTGCATCCCGGCCACCGAACCAGCGTATTTTACGGCAGTGAACGTCAAATTGATGGTGAAGCCCAGCATGGCACCAATCAAAAGTGAACTCATGGCTTCCAGGACCATGCTCTGCCAGGATAAATCCACAACACCTTCGGGCAGAACAGCAACAATTCCGGGGGCCAATGCAGCAGAAAAACAAAAAGCCAGTGCCACCCGCCAAAGGGGGGGAACAGTTTTCATGTCCATCATGGGCATGGTGGCGGCCAGAATACTGAAACGCAGGGTTAATGCCCCTGCGACGGCCAGATAGGTGATGTCCATATTGAAAAGCATGTCACATATTGGCTATTCGGTTGAACATTTGCGTGGCAAATCCGGTCAACTGGCTGATGGCCCAGGGCAAAGTCAGGATCAACACCGCAAACACAGTGAGAATCTTGGGCACGAAAGTCATGGTCATTTCGTTGATCTGGGTGGCTGCCTGGAAGATGGATATGGTCAGTCCCACAATCATCCCGCTGATCAGCATGGGGCCCGCCACGAAAATGACTGTTTTCATGGCCTGTTGTCCGATTTCAATGACGGCTTCGGGTGTCATGGATAAACCTCTCCTGGGCTATTGGAAGGATTGGACGAGGGATTGGACCACCAGGAACCATCCATCGACCAGTACAAAGAGCAAAAGTTTGAAAGGAAGACTGATCAACACCGGAGGCAACATCATCATACCCATGGACATGAGAACAGAGGCCACCACCATATCGATGATCAGGAAGGGTATAAAGAGCACAAAACCCATGGTGAATGCGGTTTTCAGCTCACTCAAGACAAAAGACGGGACAACCACCAGCATAGGCAATTCCAGGGGAGTTTCCGGTGTTACGGTGTTGGTCAATTCCAGAAACAGGGCGATGTCTTTTTCCCTGACCTGTCCCAGCATGAATTCCTTCAGGGGAATTTGAATATTTTCAAAAGCCTGTTCCTGACTAATTTCCTCACTCAGAAAGGGCTGCACTGCTGTGGTGTTCATTTCATTGAGCACCGGGGACATGACCACAATAGTGAGGAAAAAGGCCAAACTGATGAGAATCTGGTTGTTGGGGGCCTGATTGGCGCCCATGGCCTGCCGGAGGAATCCCAGAACAATGACAATTCGGGTGAAACTGGTCAGCAGGACCAGGAAAGCCGGTGCCATGGACAGAACAGTCATCAGCAGGACAATTTTTAAAGCTGAATCCATGCCCTGGGGTGTTTCGATCCCATTGAGAGACAGGGAAAGAGAAGGATTGTCTGCAACCTCTCCGTCTTCGCCACCGATGGTGGACATGGGCAGATCATCGGTCTGTGCCCACGATTCCCCTGGAGAAGCCATCCACAAGCTGAACGCCAGCCCCAGCAGGATCATCAAAAAGAATTTTGGCGAAAGACGACGCATGATCCACTCTCAGCAGAAGGATGATTAACAGATTGTTAGTCTTAAACAGGCAATGCTTGTGCCATCCGCAAGGGACACAAGAAGAAGCCAGAACTTCGGCAAGTGTCTTTTTTACGGGAGGTTACGGTATTGATAAATCAGCAGGAATGTGCAGTAATCTGGAATGAAGAAATTTGAGGCTCGCCTTTGACCGCAGGGGCGGTCAGAAATCTTGCACTGCTTAAGCTGTGGATTGAGGCTTGAGGAAAGGCATTCTGTCGCCCAGGATTTTCTTCCAGGGGACCAGGTTCTGGTCGTTGTCGGCATCTTTTTTATGGGTGGCCAGGAACGTTTCGTGGGACTCTTCCTTGAGCACGACCATGGAACCTTCATGGCGATAGATATAATGAACCATCTCTCCCAGGCGCAGAACCTG